>JBCCYF010000118.1:0-13952 GCA_039190275.1 Pseudomonadota bacterium
AACATTTTCGGGGGTGCAAAATGGGGTTGGGGGGGCGTGCGTGGGGGGGGCGGGGGGGGGGGGGCCCCGCTTGCCCAAGGTTTCTCCGGGGGGGGGCGGGGCCCCCCCCCCGGGGGGGGGGCGGGGCCCCCCCGCGGCCCGCCCGCCCGCCCGCAGCTGTGAAGCGGGACATTCAGAACGCCCCGACGTCCAGAGCCATCACCGGGTCGGCGCCGGTTTCGATCCTTTTGAGATGCATGGTCGTGGCTGGCAACTGGCGTGCCATGTAGTAGCGGCCCGTAGCAATTTTGGCCTGGTAGAAGTCGCGATCCTCGGCGCCGTTTTCAAGCGCGTCCATTGCAGCCTTGGCCATCCGTGCCCACATCAATCCCAGGCAGACATGACCGAAAAGATGCATGAAATCGGTTGATCCGCTCAGCGCCGCATTCGGGTTCTTCATGCCATGTTGCATAAAGTACATGCCGGCAGCCTGCAGATCCTTGGACGCCTGCTTGAGCGGGTCGAGGAAACCCTGTTGCAGACCGGCGTGATCGGCGTTTTCCTTCAGGAACGTCTTGACGGTCTCAAAGAACGCCATGACATGTTTACCGCCGTCCTGCGCCAGTTTGCGCCCGACCAGATCCAGGGCCTGTACCCCGTTTGCGCCTTCGTAGATCATGGCGATCCGGGCATCGCGGGCAAATTGCGACATGCCCCATTCCTCGATGTAGCCATGGCCGCCGTAGACCTGCTGCGCCTGAACGGTGCTGTCGAAGCCCTTGTCCGTCAAAAAGCCCTTTATCACCGGCGTCAGCAGCGAAATCATGCCTTCGGCATCGTCGTCGTTGGCCCGATGCGAGGCGTCGATCATCGTGGCGCCCCAAAGGGTGAAGGCCCGCGCCCCTTCGACGAAGCTTTTCTGGTCCATAAGGTTGCGGCGGATGTCGGGGTGCACGATCAGGGGATCGGCGGGCCCACTGGGGTTCTCGGCGCCGGTGACGGCGCGACCCTGAAGCCGGTCTTTGGCATAGGCAACGGCATTCTGATACGCGGCCTCGGCTTGCGCATAACCCTGGAGGCCCACGCCCAGCCGCGCCTCATTCATCATTGTGAACATGGCACGCAGGCCCTTGTGCGCATCGCCAATGAGATAGCCGGTGGCCTCGTCATAATTCATGACGCAGGTTGCGTTGCCGTGGATGCCCATTTTTTCTTCGATCTTGCCGCAGGACACGCCGTTGCGGGCGCCCAGGCTGCCATCGTCGTTCACCAGGAATTTGGGAACGATGAACAGGCTGATGCCTTTCACCCCTTCGGGACCGCCCGGTATTTTGGCCAGAACCAGATGGATGATATTATCCGCCATGTCGTGTTCCCCGGCGGAAATGAATATCTTTTGACCGGAGATCTTGTAGCTTCCGTCGTCCTGCGGGACGGCCTTGCTGCGCAAGAGCCCCAGATCGGTGCCGCAATGCGGTTCGGTCAGGTTCATGGTGCCGGTCCAGGTGCCCGAAACCAGATTTGGCAGATATGTCTGTTTCTGCTGCTCGGATCCATGGACATTGATCGCCGAATAGGCCCCATGGGTCAGGCCCCAGTACATGTTCAGGGCCATGTTTGCCGAAACCTGGGTCTCGCCCACTGCGGTGGCGAGCACATAGGGCATGCCCTGGCCACCGAACTCGGGGTCACAGTCTAGTCCGGTCCAGCCACCCTCCCGGATCAGATCGAATGCTTCCTTGAAGCCTTTGGGCGGGCGGACCACGCCGTTTTCGAGCGTACATCCCTCAACATCGCCCGAGGCGTTGATCGGGGCGAGCACATCCCGGGCGATCTTGCCGGCCTCTTCCAGGATCGCACCGGTGAAGTCGCGGTCCATTTCATCATAGCCGGGTATGTCGGACTCATGAACCCTGAGGGTCTCGTGCAGCACGAAATCAAGGTCCTTGATTGGGGCGTTGTATACGGGCATCTGATCCTCCGGAGTGTCTATTCGGCAGCGTTTTTATGGGATTTGGCGGCAAGGACACCCTCGCCCCACTTCAATTGGTCCTGCAGTTCGGTGATGGCGACGTTCAATTCGTCGCGCTGTTCGATCATCGTGGCCAGGTGCTTTTGACCCAGTTCGTAGGTCCGCGAAATCTGTGTGACCTGACTGTCATCGATATCATAGAGGTTGAGCAACTGGCGAATCTCTTCAAGCGAAAAGCCGAAGCGTTTGCCCTGCAAGATCAGTTTTAGGCGGGCGCGATCCCGGCGGGTAAACAGCCGTTTCTGCCCCTCGCGGATCGGTGAGAGGAGTTCTTTCGCTTCGTAGAAACGCAAGGTTCGGGGGGTGACGTCAAAGGCATCACACATACGGCCAATTGTGAATGTCTCATCACTGGTCATGAAAGGGTCTCCGGTCTGATGGGGTCCGATTCTATCAACAGAGTATAAGTTGACGTTCACGTAAACTCAAACAAAAGTTTACGTGAACGTCAAATCATCATTAGGCCGCCGCTGCGCGTGAAGTCCTGGCGCCCGGACTGTACGGGTGAACACGTACCCCAATTCTGACATGGGAACATCGTTGCGACAGGTCAATGGGCGATTGGGTGAGCACAAACTCCATGCTATGCGAGGGCCTATGGAGCAAGATAAGAAACTGAATTTTGCCCGGCAGTTTGTTGCGGCGCTGCCCCATTCGAAGGATCTGGGAATGCGTTTGGACGCTGTAGGCGATGGCACAGCCACAATGGCAGTGGACTACGACGCGCGGTTTGTCGGCGATCCGGCAACGGGTGTCCTGGCGGGGGGCGTGATCACGGCTTTGCTGGATACATGCGCTGGCACCGCAGTATTGGCGCACCCAAAGAGGCCCGGCGGAACAGCGACGCTTGACTTGCGGATAGACTATATGCGACCGGCCGAACCGGGAAAAACTGTGACGGCCCACGCGGAATGCTACAGGGTGACCCGTTCGGTTGCGTTTGTGCGGGCCTCTGCCTGGACCGACGACCGCGAGAGCCCGGTTGCGGCGGCGAACGGCGCGTTTACCGTTGAACCGGTGAAGGGGTCAAAATGAGAGCGCCGCCGGAACCGGTTAAGGTGATCAAAGAGCGCCGCGAAGCGGCACTTCGCGGCCTGGTCGAGGCGGTGCCGTACGTCCGTCACCTGGGGATCAGTTTTGATCGGCGCGGCGATGAGTTGACGGCGGTCCTGAACTTCTCGGACCGGCTGATCGGCAATCCTATGCTTCCCGCGCTGCATGGCGGGGCGATCGGGGCTTTTTTGGAGATCGCGGCGCATATGGAACTGAGCTGGGGGATGGTGTGGCAGATCATCGAAGATGGTGGCGAAGGGGCCGCCGCGATCGAGGCCGGAACCTATCCCCCAATGCCCAAAACAATCGATTTTACCGTTGACTACTTGCGGTCCGGGCTGCCGCGGGATGCCTATGCCCGCGCAAGGGTGAACCGGGCGGGACGCCGCTATGCCAGCGTCCATGTCGAAGCCTGGCAGGATAACCGCAACAGGTTGTTCGCCGCAGCGACCGGTCATTTCCTGATGCCGGAAAAATATGTCTGACGCGATACCACCGGGTATCGCACCGATCACACACCGGCGTATTCTGAGAATCGCGTGGCCGATCGTGCTCTCAAACGCGACAGTTCCGATCCTGGGCGCGGTTGACACCGGCGTCGTCGGGCAAATGGGCCTTGCCGCGCCGATCGGGGCGGTGGGCATCGGCGCTGTCATCCTTGCCGCGGTGTATTGGATCTTCGGTTTTCTGCGCATGGGTACCACTGGGCTGGTCGCGCAGGCGCGGGGCGCGGGAGACGCCGCGGAAAGCGGTGCGATCCTGATGCGGGCGTTGTTCATCGGCGGCGCCGGTGGGCTGTTGTATCTGGCCGTGCAGGCACCGCTCTTCGCGGCGGCGTTTCAACTTGCACCGGCCTCGGCCGAGGTTGAGGGTCTGGCCCGCACCTACCTTGAGATCCGGATCTGGGGCGCACCTGCGACGATCGCGCTTTTCGCTGTCACCGGATGGCTTATCGCGATGGAACGGACCCGTTCGGTGCTGGTGCTGCAACTCTGGATGAATGGTCTGAACATTGTCCTGGACCTGTGGTTCGTTCTGGGGCTGGGATGGGGTGTGGGTGGCGTTGCCGTAGCGACATTGTTCGCCGAATGGACCGGGTTGGCGCTTGGGCTGTGGCTGTGCCGGGACGCGTTCGCCGGGGATCAGTGGCGAGACTGGGCGCGCGTGTTCGACCGTGTCCGGGTCCGTCGCATGATGGCGGTAAACGGCGATATTCTGATCCGTTCGGTTCTGTTGCAGGGCAGTTTTGTGACGTTCCTGTTCCTTGGCGCGGATCTGGGAGATGTCACGCTGGCGGCCAATCAGGTTCTGCTGCAGTTTCTGGAGATCACCGTCTATGCGCTGGATGGCTTTGCCTTTTCCGCCGAGGCGCTGGTCGGTGCCGCGGCTGGCGCAAGGGACCGGCAGTTGTTGCGGCGCGCCGCCCAGATGTCGTCGCTTTGGGCTCTTGCCCTGTCGGTACCCCTGGGACTGGCATTCTGGCTGGGTGGTCCGGCACTGATCGACATCATGGCAAAGTCGCCCGACGTTCAGGCCGCGGCGCGCCTCTATCTGCCCTGGATCGCCGTTGCCCCGCTGATCGGAACAGCCGCCTGGATGCTGGACGGGATCTTTATCGGGGCCACCCGGACGCGGGAGATGCGGAACGCAACCCTGGTTTCGGTTGTTGTCTACGGTTTTGCCCTTTGGGTGCTGATGCCGCCCTTTGGCAACCACGGGCTTTGGGCAGCGTTGATGGTGCTGAACATAACCCGTGGCATAACACTGGGCCTGCGGTATCCGGCCCTGGAGCGGATCACCTGTCCGGCAACCTAAAGCGTTAAGTGATGCGTTCTGTCTCGGGTATTTCGTCAAACACCCTAGTCGAGGCGCTCACGCGCCAGGTCCATTCTCCCTGTCCCCGCCAGACGCGGGAACAGGGCTGCGGTTCCCGTGGCGCCGTTTGCGTATGACCGGAAACACTCGGCCAGTTTCGGCGGCAGTGTCTCATCGCGGCGGTGTGAGATCCTGTAGTGTTTGACCCGTGGCAGAAAGGTGCCGGTCAAGGTCCGCGGCGAGGCGGTCCGCCAGGCCAAGGCCCTGGTAGATCAGGGCGGAATAGAGTTGCACCGCGGATGCCCCGGCGGCAAATTTAGCCAGAACATGCTCAAGGGTGCTGATCCCGCCGACGCCGATGAGCGGAAGGGACGTGCGGGCCGACAGTTCCGCCAGGATCCGGGTCGACGGTGCGAATAGCGGCTCGCCCGAGAGCCCTCCGGTCTGGTCTGAATACCGGCTTTTGAGATCCGGGCGGGCTACTGTCGTGTTGGTCGCAATAATCCCCGAAAGCCCTGCGTTGACCGCTTCGGCAGCGATCTGATCGAGGTCATCCTCGGTTAGATCCGGTGCGATCTTGACGAACAGCGGGACCGGGCTGGCGAGCTTTTGATTGGCGTCCTGGGTTCGTGACAGGACCGTGCGCAACGCTTCAGGACCCTGAAGATCGCGCAGGTTTTCCGTGTTGGGCGAGGAGACGTTGATGGTGGCAAAGTCGATATCCGCGCCGCAATGGAGCAACACATGTGCAAAGTCGGCGGCGCGATCGGAGCTTTCCTTGTTGGCGCCGAGGTTCAGACCCAGTGTCCCGCGTTTGGGACGGTTCGCCAGCCGGGCCGCGACCGCCCGCATCCCGTCGTTGTTAAAGCCGAACCGGTTGATAATGGCCCGATCCTTGGCCAGGCGAAACAGCCGCGGTTTGGGGTTTCCCGGCTGCGGTTCGGGGGTTACCGCCCCCGCTTCGACAAAGCCGAAGCCGGCAGACATCAACGTGCCAAGCCCCTCGGCGTTCTTGTCGAAACCGGCAGCAAGTCCGATCGGTGTCCTGAGGGTAAGCCCCGCGATCCGTGTTTCCAGCCGGGGTCGCACGCGTTGAGGAGGCAGCGGCACCATGCCGGTTTTCAGGGCCACGATTGCCAGCGTGTGCGCGCGTTCGGGGTCCATACGGCGCAGCGCCGCGAGGCCCGCGCGCTCAATCAGGCTCACAACAGGCCCGTAAAGTCATGTGCCCCGCCGCTGAACGGCAGGGGCTTGGCCCAGAGCACATCCGAGGACCGGAGCGTGCGGTAGAGATGCGGGAATGCTGCCCCACCACGCGACACCTCCCACTTCAGATCGGTCTGGCCCTCTGCTTCGACCGCGAGCAGGATGAGGTCGCCTTCGCCCGCGAAATGTCTGCGGGCGGTCTCGGCCACCTGCTCGGCGGTGGAAAAATGGATATAGCCGTCCATCCGGTCAACCGGCGCGCCATCGGTTGTGCCATCATTGGTGAAGGCGCTGTACTCGGCGGACCGAAAAATCTTGTAGATCAGCATGGACCTGTGATGGGGCAGGCAGTCCTGGGCGTCAACCCTGTGGCGTCATGGCCGGACGTGCCTTGCCGCGTTCCAGGCCCAGCTGCCGCTCGCGCCAAATGATGAAAAGGCCGGTGATCATCACAAGGACAGCCCCGATCAGGGTGCGGTTTGTCGGGACTTCGGCGAAGAACACATAGCCGATCCCGATTGCCATGAGCATGGAGACGTATTCGAACGGCGCTATCACCGAAACCGGCGCGAAGCGGTAGCTGGACGTCAACAGAATCTGTCCCATACCGCCAAACAAACCCGCCGCCACCAGCAGAGCCAGAGTACCCACGCCGGGCCAGACCCAGCCGAAGGGGATTGTGACCAGAGACAGGACGCTGGTAGTTACCGAGAAGTAGAACACGATCGCGGCCGTCGTTTCGACTTGAACCAGTTTGCGAACGAACACCTGCGCGAGTGCGGCGAGGACTGCCCCCATCAGCGCGGTCATGGCGCCGACGGCCTCCCACGGGCTGGCCGTTTCGACGGTGGTCACCGACAATCGTGGCGAGAGGACAATGACCACGCCGATCAGTCCCAAAAGCACTGCCGAAAGGCGGAACAGGCGGACCTTCTCGCCCAGGAACATGGCGGCGAATATCACGATGAGCAGAGGGGCCGCATAGCCGATGGCGGTAACCTCGGGCAGGGGAAGCAGGCCCAGAGCGGTAAAGCCGCAGGCCATCGCGGCGCCCCCGACCAGGCCCCTCCAGACATGGCCCATGGGGTTCCTGGTGCTCAGCCCATGGGCGAGGTCGTGCTGATAGATTAGCCAGACAACGATCACCGGTATCGCGAAGAAGGAACGGAAAAACACCGCCTGCCCGGGCAGAATGCCATGTGCCGCGACGGCCTTGATGCAGGTGGCCATGGCCATGAAGAGGGCGACGGAGAGGATTTTGAGGCCAATGCCCCGCAGCGGATTCATTGGGATGGTCCCGATCAAGCAAGCTGTTGGGAACGCGACAGCATGCGCATGACTATATGGGACCAGCTTAGATCAGCCGGGCCGCGCATGGAATGGCGATTTGGACAAGGCTGATGCCCATTCCGCGCAGGGCTGGCGGGATGCAGGAGCCAACGCCAGGCGTTGCGGCAGTTGGCCGTTGAATAGTAACGCCAGCTCCGTCGCGCCTTGAAACCTTGGTTTTCAAGCGATGACCGGTCACCCAACACTTTGGCGCAACGCGTCACGCACCGATCGTACCGGTCTCCTTGGGAAGCCAGGCTTCCACAGCGGCCGTGGCGATCACGATTGTGGTGCCCAGGTCCGGGTTGTGCACGTCAAGGCCCCCATGGACGGCGGTTACCGAGACACGGCCGCGCGGAAGTCCGTCTACAAGGGACCGGGTGTCGACACTTTCGGGAACCTGAACGCCGACGGTTACGGTCACCCGCATCCGGTCGTGGGGGATACCGAGTGCCTCGAACAGCGGCAGGGAGGAATGACGAATCGCATCCTCGATCGCGCGGGCGGCGGCCTTGGTGTAGTCCTGACCGTAGAGGTCATTGCCCATGCCCATTTCGATAATGATGCGGTTTTCCCTCATTGGCCGGTATCCAGGTCCAGGGAGACGTTGATCGCCGCGTTGGCGATCAGAGTGCGGCCACCGCCGGGTTTCGGGATCGCCAGGCCACCGGGGCGGCAGGTGATGGTCACCTTTCCATACGGAAAAGCGGCCTTGAGCGGTGCGCGGTCGACGGTTTCCGGGTCGGGTACTCCGATTTCCACGTCGATCAGCATGTCTTCCTTGGCGCAACCGAAGTGTTCCGCCAAGTTGATCGAGTTGTGCCAGAGCGCGTCCTTAAGGGCGCGCAACGCGGCGTCGGTCGTGGCGTCGCGGCGAAGCGAGGTGCCCATGCCGAATTCGGTGAGGAGGCGGGTTTTCGTCATCTGAGGGGTCCGCTGTTTTTAGCCGCCTGATGTCGCCCGTGCGATTATCGGTTTGGCGTGATTGGTCTGTTTCAGTTGAGACACGTCCGTAAAAGGGCATCGGCACGCGCCATCTCGGTGTTCAGACGTTCTGCGGCGGCGGTGATGTCCTGCGCCAGATCCGACCGCACCAGTGTTCGGATCCGCTCCATTTCAGGATGGCCCTGGGTCCGGGCGATTGCGGTTGTCCGCCTTTCTTCAAGTTCCGCAAAATTCGGGTTAGCGGCGCGCAGAGCATCAAGGCTCGTCTCATCACCTTGCAGGTTCATCACTTCACTCAGCGTGGTTTCGGACGTCAGCACGGCAGGTTCGCTGGCGACGAGGTGCAGCACGCGGGCGCGTCTGACCGCGCGCATCGCGCTTTGCGCCTCCTCTGCAGCGCGAGCCGTTTCCGCCAGCGCGGGGTCGGCTGCGCTCACCAGGCTGGTGATCTCGGCGTGAAAGGCCGCGGCGGTACCTTGGCGCAAATCGATGGCGGCAACGACACAGTCCGGTGGCTGGGATTGCGCATGAACGGAACCGGCAAGGCAGGCCCAAACGAGGAAAAGGCGGATCACTGCATATGCCCCTGTGCCTGCGCCCAGACCATTGTCGCATCTAAGGAGGCTTCGACCGGCGCGAACATTTCTTCTATTTCCGCCTCGGTGATGATCATCGGCGGGCAGATCGCCATGACATCACCGATTGCGCGCAATATCACGCCCCGCTCAAGCAGCTCCGACGCCATCTTCGCGCCGACCTTGCCGGGCGCTTTGAACCCGTGGGCACCGGGCGGTGCAAGTTCCAGGCACCCCATAAGACCGCAGGAGCGGCCCTCACCCACCAGCGGGTGTTCGGCGGCCTTGGCGATCAGGCGTTCGAAGGTCGGTGTGACGCTCCGTACATGACCGGGGATATCCCGGCGCTGATAGATCTCAAGCGCCTTGACGCCTACGGCGCAGCCCAGCGGGTGGCCGCCGTAGGTGAAGCCGTGGCCGAAATTGCCGAGCTTACCTGTGTTGCCCTCGATCGCCTCGGCCATTTCGGTGGACATGGCGACGGCCGAAAGCGGGGCGTAGCCGCCGGTCATCTGTTTGGCCATCGACATCGCGGCGGGGCGCATGCCCAGCGTCTGCGCACCAAACCAATTGCCGGTGCGGCCAAACCCGGTGATGACCTCATCCGAGATCAGGGCTATCTCATGTTCGTCCAACACGGGCTGGATTGCCTCGAAATAGCCCGCAGGCGGGACGATAACGCCACCAGCGCCCATGACGGGCTCGGCGATCATCGCGGCGATGGTGTGCGGTCCTTCGCGGTCGATCAACGCCCGCAGATCCTGGGCAAGGCGGGCGGTGAACTCCGCCTCCGTCTCGCCCTCGTGACCCTCTTTCCAGTGGTGCGGGCAGGTGGTGTGCAGGATCCGGTCGACGGGCAGATCGAAATCCATGTGGTTGTAGGGCAGCCCGGTGAGCGAGCCGGAGACAATCGTGACCCCGTGATAGCCCTTGACCCGGCTGATGATCTTTTTCTTGTCCGGTCGACCAAGGGCGTTGTTGTAGTACCACTGCAGTTTGATCTGTGTATCGTTCGCCTCGGAACCCGAGGACTGATAGATCACGCGGCCCATGCCCGGAGCGAGTTCCTTTATCTTCTCGGCCAATTCCACCGCGGGTTCGTGGCTGCGGCCTCCGAAAAGGTGGTAGTAGGGCAGCTTTCCAAGCTGTTCCTGCGCGGCCGCTACAAGTTCGTCGTCCGAGAAGCCAAGACCGCAACACCACAGGCCTGCCATCCCCTCGATATACGCGCGGCCCGTATCGTCGCGTACCCGAATTCCCTTGCCCGACGAGATGACATGCGGTCCCGTTTCCCGCAGAGTAACAGCGTTGGTGTACGGGTGGAGCAGCGCGTCGACGTCCCGCATTTGTGTGTTGGTCAGGGGGGTGTTCATGGTGCGCCTCCGGTTGGGATCCGGCACCACGATAGGGGCGCGATGGGGCATGGGTCAATCGGTCAGCGTCAGGGTCGTTCTGCTGGTGATCAGGCCGGGTTGAACGTCACGCGTCACTGTGATCCCGGCGGCCGTCGCGTGCGCGCTGAGCGCGTCCTCCAAATCCTTGCGCGAAATGCGCATGTATTGAATGTTTACTCGGATCGGGTTCGGGCCAGTGCGGTGTGTCACCTCAAGGTAGTCCGCCCCCCGGGACATCCGGACACGTGTGATCCGGGCAATCTCGCGCCAGGGTAGAGCAACCGAGGGGCGCGATCCGCCCAGCCATGTCCTTGGGTGCAGGATAAAGGCTGAGGGCGTGAGGGAAAGGACCGGCGCCGGGTTGAGCAGCCGCCTGACCGGCGGGACGGCAAGACTGGCCATACCCGGACCCGCCAACAAAAAGCACAGGATGATCAGAGGGTCGGCAAGCGTCTCAGGCGCATACACACCCAGAAACACCATCAGCAGGATAAAAGGTCCCCCGACCACAAGCGCCAATGCAATAAGGCCCAAGAGGACGCGTTTCGAGTCGAAAATGTCCATCGTCCCCCGGGGAATGCAAAAGCACTGTTAACGAAGTGTCACAAACAGTTGGTACGCGACCCACGACCAAATTAGCACACAGGGGGATGCTTTATGTACCGTTCTTTGATGGCCGGGACAGCCTTTTTCGGCTTGATGTCGGGGGCCGCATTGGCCGAAATGAATTTCAACAGGATTGCGTCATTCGCGACCCACCTCAATATGGCCGAGGGCGAAGATACTGCGCGTGAAACCTCGCCCGAGATCATTGCCGCCACCGGCGACGGCATGATCCTGGTCTACACTGACAGCCCCTTGGGTGTGCTTGGCCGGGTCGACATCGAAGATCCCGCAAATCCCAAGCCAATGGGAAATATTGCTCTGGATGGCGAGCCGACCGCCGTCGCCATGATCGGGCCACGAGCCTTTGTCGGCATCAACACCTCTGCGAGCTATACCGAACCGTCGGGCGCATTGACGTTGTTCAACGCCCGCAATGGCAACGAGATCGCCCGGTGCGATATTGGCGGGCAGCCAGACAGTGTGGCGGCAAGCCCGGACGGTAACTTTGTCGTTGTCGCCATCGAGAACGAGCGGGATGAGGATCTGAACGATGGCGTGATCCCTCAACTGCCCGCCGGTGCGGTCGCGATCATACCGGTCGATGGCCCCGAGATGGACTGCGCCGGTATGATCACCGCTGATGTCACCGGTCTGGCCGATGTGGCGCCGAGCGACCCGGAACCGGAATTCGTCGACGTGAACGGTGAGGGCGAGATCGTCGTCAGCCTGCAGGAAAACAACCACATGGTGGTTCTGTCCCAAACCGGGGAGGTGCTGTCGCACTTCTCGGCCGGCAGCGTGGATCTGACCGGCATCGATGTCGATGAAGAGCGTGCATATGTCTATGACGGCGAACAGCCTGGTCGCCTGCGTGAGCCGGACTCAGTGAAGTGGATCGACAACGACCATTTTGCGACCGCAAATGAAGGCGACTACGAGGGTGGTTCGCGGTCGTGGACAATATTCAATCAAGACGGCACCGTCGTGTACGAGAGCGGTACCAGCTTCGAATATGCGATGATCCAGATCGGGCACTATCCGGAACGCCGCTCAGGCAACAAGGGCGTGGAGCCAGAGTCGGTGGCCGCCGCGGCCTATGGTGACACGGACTACGTTTTCGTCGGATCCGAGCGCGGGTCCATCGTCGGGGTCTACACCCTTGCCGGGCTGGAGCCGACGCTGCATCAGTTGCTGCCCTCCGGGATCGGTCCCGAGGGGATCCTGCCCCTGCCCGAACGCAACCTGCTGGTCACCGCGAACGAGGTTGACCTGATCGAAGACGGCGGTGTCCGCGCGCATGTCATGATTTATGAACTCAGCGACGCGCCTGCGGCGTATCCCACAATCACCACCGAAGGGACCGAGGATCTGCTGGGCTTCACGGCATTGTCCGGACTGGCGGCCGACCCCGTGGATGCAGGTAAGCTCTATGCTGTGAACGACAGCTTCATGGGTCTGCAGCCGCGGATTTTCGAGATCGATGCTACGCAGACACCGGCGCGCATTACCGGTGCGATAGATGTCAACCGCGATGGACGCCCGGCGCAAAAGCTGGACATGGAAGGTATTGTGGCCGACCCCGAGGGAGGCTTCTGGATTGCCTCGGAAGGGCGGACAGACCGGCTTATCCCGCATGCGCTTTACAGGGTGGGGCCGAAAGGCAAGATCCGCCGCGAAATCGCATTTCCGCCCGAACTGCTGGCAGTCGAGCGCCGCTTTGGCGCGGAGGGGATCACGCTGGTCGAAGGTACGCTCTGGATTGCGCTGCAGCGGGAATGGGCAGACGACCCCGAAAACATGGCCAAGCTTGTCTCCTACAACATCGAAACCGAGGAATGGGGGGCCGTGCTCTATCCCAAGGCAGCGCCGGACACCGGTTGGGTCGGGTTGAGCGAGATCACAGCATATGGTGATTTCGTCTATATCGTCGAGCGTGACAACCAGATCGGCGCGAATGCTGTCACAAAGAAACTCTACCGTGTCCCGCTTTCCGAGATGACGCCGGCCGTCCTTGGCGGAGACCTGCCCGTGGTCAGCAAGGAAGAGGTGCGGGACCTCCTGCCCGATCTCCAGAGCTTCAACGGCTATGTGCAGGACAAGGTCGAGGGATTCGCAATTGACGCGGCCGGGGTCGGCTATCTGGTGACGGACAACGACGGGGTCGATGATCATTCCGGCGAGACCATTTTCTGGTCCATCGGCGAGATGTAGGGGCGTGTGTGCTCCGCTGAGCCCCGACGGCCCTTAGACACGCGCGCGCTCCGCACTACGCGCCAAGCGTGGTAGATGTTTCTAGTCGCTAGTCGCGGCACTTCAAAGCCAGCGTCCGGGGCGGTTTGGGCCGCCCCGTGCATGTTTTTCCTAGATCTCGTAGGTGCTGGAGCGGGAGCGCAGGAACGGAGGTTGGTTCTTAAGCCTTTGTTCCCAAGGACTTGCGGTCACGACGCAGTTGGACTGCGAGCTGTTGTTGAGGGTGGTGAGGCGGTTGAAAAACCGCAGATCATTGAGCAGGACGCCGCTTGGTGCTTCCATGAGTGTATTCCGCAGAATGCGTGGCTCCAGGGCACGGATGGTTGAAATTCCGTCCGTGAAGATCGCGCCGCAAACTTCTGTCATGCCGCCGCGGTCGCGTGCAGTGTAAATCAGCAGTGTTTCCGTATCCTGGCGCTGCCAGCCTTGCGAAATGAGGACATAGGACCTGGTGATAGTGTCTTTGCCCGTTGGTGTGAGCGGCCCTGCCGCCGTGCAAGCGCCCAGTGCTATGGCCGCGACCCAGATCAGTAGGTTGGTAGATATCCGCATGGGTTGAATTTCCCCTTTCCGCAGCAACTTTGAGATATCATCGTGGTGTGTTTCACCCAATGACGCACAGATCATCTTGTCTGCGCACTGCGAAAAATGGTCCACTGCGACTGCAGGAAACGTTGTGAAAGCCATAGACCGGAGCGATTCATGTCCGCTAAATCCGCATTCGCCGCCGCCGTCGGGCTTTCAGTCGTCGCCGCGCCCGCGATGGCG
>JBCCYF010000119.1:0-13938 GCA_039190275.1 Pseudomonadota bacterium
AGGAGGCCGCTGCAAACCCAGAAGAAACCTGTGGACAAGTTCTCGATCTCAGGGCGGCGCTCATGGCTGCCGTGCTAAGATCGGAGGATCAGCCCAAAGAAGAAAGCGAGGAGGTATGAGCGCCCCAGACAGTTTTGTCCTGAAAGCCCTGATCTATTGCCGGGCCTCCACCAAGAACCAGGAGAGCGATGGGCATGGGCTTGAGAGCCAAGAAACCCGCTGCCGCCAGCATGCGGCGGCGAAAGGCTACGACGTCCAGGCTGTCTTTCGAGATACGGTGAGTGGTGGCGTTGATGTTGCGAAGCGACCTGGAGTAGCTGCGCTCCTCTCTTCCATCGATGCTCAGCCCGACAAGCGCTTTGTGGTGATCGTTGATGATCTGAAGCGGGTCAGTCGCGATACACGCGCCGTTCTCGATCTTCGTGATGCCCTCTGTCTCCGGGATGTGCATCTGGAATGCCCGATCATGGATCTTGGTGAGACGCCCGAGGATGCCTTGATCGAGACGATCTTGGCGGCCCGGGCGAAATGGGAGGATGCACTCAAGCAGAAAGAAGAGGCTGAATGACAGACACGAAACCGATAAAGGCCCTGATCTACTGTCGGGTCTCCACCAAGAACCAAGAGACCGATGGCCACGGGCTGGAAAGCCAAGAGACCCGCTGCCGTCAGTATGCGGCGGCCAAAGGCTACGAGGTCCAGGCCGTCTTCCCCGACACCATGACCGGTGGGGGCGACTTCATGAAGCGGCCTGGGATCGTGGCACTCCTCTCCTTCATCGATGCGCAACCCGGTGAGCGTTTTGTCGTCGTCTTCGATGATCTGAAGCGGGCCAGCCGGGATACCAGGGCGTTCCTGGATCTGCGCGATGCCTTCCGTCTGCGCGGCGTGCGCCTGGAGTGCCTGAACTTCAAACTCGGCGAGACGCCGGAGGATGAGTTCTTTGAGACCATCGTCGCCGCCCAAGGCCAGCTTGAGCGCAAGCAGAACAGCCGCCAAGTGGCGCAGAAGATGGAGGCCCGGATGCAATCGGGCTATTGGGTGCATCGCGCGCCGGTTGGCTACCGCTGTGAGAAGGTCAAGGGTCGGGGTCGGATCCTCTTTGCCGACGAACCCTTCGACGCGATCATCCGGGAGGCCTTCGAGAGCTATGCCATCGGCCACTTCCAATCCCAGTCCGAAGTGAAGCGCTACTTGGAAAGTTTCCCGAGCTTCCCGGACCTGAAGAACGGCAAGCTCCGCCGGCAACGCGTCACCGACATCCTGACCCAGCCGCTCTATGCAGGCTACATCTGCAGCGAGACCTACGGCATCCATTGGCTCAAAGGTGAGCATGAACCGCTGATCTCGCTCGCGACCTTCGACAAGGTGCAGGAGCGGCGCAAGTCTGGGGCCATGGCGCCCAAGCGCGCCAATATCGGCCAGGATTTCGCATTGCGCGGTGTTGTGTGCTGTGCGGATTGCTCCGTACCGCTGCGCTCCTCCTGGACGCGGGGCAATGGCGGTCACTACGCTTATTACCTCTGCCAGACCAAGGACTGTGTGAGCTATGGCAAGTCCAGCCCGCGCGACAAGATCGAGGATGATGTGGGCGTGGTGATCAAGCAATTGCAGCCGAGCAAGGACCTGATCACGCTCGCAAGCGCCATGTTCCACTACGCGTGGGAGGCAAGGCGGGCCCAGGCGGCGGAGATTCTCCGCACGGGCAAGCGTGAGGTCAAAGAGATCGAAAAGCAGGTGGACGGGCTGCTCAAGCTGATCCTTGCTGCCACCAACACCACGGTGATCAGCAGATATGAGGAAAAGATCGATGAGTTAGAGCGCGCGAAGCGTCTCCTTACCGAAAAGCTTGAAAGCCAAGCCGAACCCAAGGGGAGCTTCGAGGGAAAACTAGAACCCGCGCTCACCTTCCTCGCAAACCCATGGAAACTCTGGGAAACAGGGCAGACAGCCGTGCGCAGAGCCTTGCTCAAGCTGGCCCTCGAAGATCGCATTCACTACTGCCGAAACGAGGGCGCTAGAACCCCCAAAATCGCGTTACCCTTCAAAGCGTTAGGGGGACTTACAACAGAGGGAGTCTGTTTTGGTGCCGCTGATAGGACTTGAACCTACGACCCCATCATTACGAATTGTTTTCCATAGGCGTTTTAGGCGGTTGGACGTGGCTGCACGACATTGCCTCTTGCCTCACAAAACTCTGACTCTAAACGCTTTTCTCTGTCGACGGCATAGCACAGAACATCACCAAGTCGCCAGTCCTTGCACTCCACAGCCCTACTACCGCCCTACAAATCCCGATCTGCCCTACTAATCGCGCCAAACCCCACACCCGGCCCCATCAACGGTTTTCAGCATTTGGGGTGGGGGCGGAGCCGCCCAGATCCGGAGATGTCCGGCATTTCATGACGGTATGAAGTTCGGTAAGACTTCTAAAAATGAAGAGCAGCAGAGGTCATAAAAGGTGCCTTGTGGAGGCATTTGAGAAGAATCCAATTTTGAATTCGCCGTACATTGCACCTACGGAGCATTGGGTTCTTGACTCGAATGGGCACCCGACTGGGAAGACCAAGGCCGGGCGACGCGATCCCGGCTATGTTGTGCCGGTTGCTGCCCCACGCAGGTCAGGTGGACAGTCTGAGCTTGACCTTGGGGCGGATCAAGTCGGCACCCAGAATACTCTCGTGAAGCTTGTCCGCCCGGAAGTTGATAGGTGGCGAGCGCTTCCCCCGTCGAAATGGGGGGTCACGCCAGAAACAGAACGGCTCTTGCGCTGGTGGCGGGATGAGTCCGTTCGTGAATTCCCCTTCTTCTTCTGCCAGCTAGAAGCGGTTGAGACCATCATCTGGCTCACCGAGGTCGCACCCAAGACCTACCGTGACGAGTTGATTTCGGCGAACGAAACCGCGAACCCGGGTTTGTTCCGAATTGCCGCGAAGATGGCCACAGGGTCGGGGAAAACGACAGTGATGGCATTGCTGATTGCATGGCAAGCAATCAACGCCGCGCGTCGCCCGACCAGCAGCAGATTCACCAGCGGATTCCTCATTGTTGCACCGGGCATCACCATCAGAGATCGGCTGCGCGTCCTCCAACCGGAAGAGAGTGGCAATTACTTTGAAGACGCAAAGCGACGGATCGTGCCCCCCGAGATGTTGGGTGATCTGCGCAAGGCTCGCGTTGTCGTGTCCAACTACCATGCGTTCCAGCTACGCGAGACGTTGGCGGTTAAGCCAGAGGCGCGGAAGCTCTTGGCGGATCGCGGGAGTGAGCCCAAACGGTTTCTGGAAACGGAAGGGCAGATGACTCAGCGGGTCGCTGGCAAACTCCTGGGCCTCAAACGCATCATCGTCCTAAACGACGAAGCTCACCATTGCTATCGTGAGAAGCCGGGTGACACCGCCGAACGAAAGCTTGATGGCGACGAGCAGGACGAAGCGAAAAAGAACAACGAAGCGGCGCGGGTGTGGATTTCCGGTGTCGAAGCGCTGTCACGAAAGCTCGGGCTTCAGGCCGTCTATGATCTTTCCGCTACACCGTTCTTTCTTCGTGGCTCCGGTTACCCAGAGGGAACGCTTTTTCCATGGGTGGTTTCTGACTTTACACTTATGGACGCAATTGAATCGGGAATCGTTAAGACCCCCCGACTCCCGGTGCTTGACGATGCAGTATCGGGCGACATGCCGAAGTTCCGGGCGCTCTATTCCAACCTCCCGAAAAATGCTTTGCCAAAGAAGGGAAGGCGAAAGAGCGCTGGGGAGCTTGACCCGGAGGAATTGCCTGAACTCCTCCGGGGCGCAGTCGAAGCCTTGTACCGGCATTACGAGGCAACCAATAATGAATGGGAAGAAGCCAAGGTTGGCCGTCCTCCCGTTTTCATCGTTGTTGCCAACAACACTGCCACTTCAAAGCTCATCTACGACTTCATTTCAGGATACGAGCGCGCCGAGATGGTCGGGGATAAGACCAAAACCCGAATGATCGACGGAAAGCTCAAACTATTCTCGAATGCGACCGAGACTGGGCAGTGGCGGGATCGACCGAGAACGGTTCTCGTGGACAGCGAAGCGCTGGAATCTGGCGACTCGCTTCCAGACGACTTTCGCAAGGCAGCCGCGAAGGAGATTGAGGAATTCCGAAATGAGGTCGCGCGCCGCGATGGGGCGGTCGCCGCACAGAAGCTTTCCGATGCGCAGATACTTCGTGAGGTGATGAATACTGTCGGGCAGCCGGGCAAGCTTGGCGGGGATATCCGCTGCGTCGTTTCTGTTTCGATGCTGACCGAAGGTTGGGACGCCAACACCGTAAGTCATATTCTCGGCGTTCGCGCATTCGGGACTCAGTTGCTTTGCGAACAAGTCGTTGGACGTGGTCTGCGTCGGGTCAGCTATACACCGGGCAAGGACGGGAAACTTCTTCCGGAGTATGCGGACGTCCTCGGTGTTCCGTTTGATTTCACCCAAGGCCCGTCGCCGGCGAAGATCACCCCTCCGCCTAGAATGACGCGTGTGCGCGCGCAGCCTGATCGGGCCGCTTGCGAAATCGAGTTTCCCAATATCTCCGGCTACCGCGTTGCCTACCCTCCCGGTCCATTGGTGGCACACTTCTCAGACGACTCCCGGCTGACAGTGACCCCGGACGACATTCCGACCAGTACGGACGTAGAGCCGATTGTCGGTGAAGGCATCGAACTCAACTTGGGCAACTACGAAACCCAGCGCATGAAGTCGGTTTACTATGCAGTCGCGGGCTTCACGCTGCGCCGATACATCCGCGAGGATTCCAAGCCAAAGGTATTCACGTCCGGCGAAGTGCAGCCACAATCCGCGACTGCGGAAATCCCGCTACATCGCTTTGGCGAATTGTTGAGGATCACTGAGCGGTGGTTCGATGAGTGCCTTACCTGTCACGGGCAGAACCGCGAAGCGTTGAAGCGTGTCTTTCTATGGCGGCCCATGGCGCAGAAAGCGGCTGAACGGATTGCGCGTGCCTGCGCTCCGTCGTCTGCGCAGGAATACGTCCGGGCCATCCCCAACCCCTACAACGAGAAGGGCTCAACGCGCTTTGTAGACTTCGCCACGTCAAAGACCGACCTTTTCAATACCGATCCCTCACTCTGCCATGTCGACTATGTCGTGGCGGATCAGGATTGGGAGAAAGCATTTGCGACCGCGATTGAACGGGAACTTGGGGACATCTGCTTTGCCTATGTGAAGAACCACAACCTCGGCTTTGAGGTGCCCTACGAATACCGGGGGGAGAATCATAGGTATCGACCTGACTACATCCTCAAGCTGGACGATGGGCTGGGCCGCGACAATCCTCTGAACCTTGTTGTCGAGGTCAAAGGCAGGCGGGACGAACAGGACGCCGCAAAGGCAGACACCATGCAGACCCGATGGGTGCCGGGCGTGAACGCGCTGGGCCGCTTCGGGCGCTGGGCGTTCGTGGAACTGGACAACCCCTACACGTTCGCCGGGGGTGTGCGTGGCTTCATCACAGTCAGTCACGGCAGGGCGGTGGCCTGATGGAGACGACCGAGAAGATCGTTGAGGCGTATGTGCGTTATGTGAAGGGTTGGGCCACCATCCCCAATCTGCGCTGCGACGGGCAGTTTGAGATTGACCTGATCGCCATCGACCCGGTTACGCTTGAGCGTTACCACATCGAAACAACCGTTTCTGGCTCGCAAAGCTACTCCAAGCTGACAGCTAAGGAATTCTCGGTCGAGAAGCACAAGCAGAGGGTCCAGAAGGCCGGGCAGCGACGCACAATCGGTTTCTTTGTCGAGCGCAAATTTGGTCAGCCACAGATCGCGGCGAAGCTCAGCGAATACGGGTTTACTGACGACAACTCGCACAAGGTCGTAGTGGCCTGGGACTGGACACCGGAAGCGGAGGACGCAGCGACCACTGCCGGGATCGAGCTTTGGAGCTTCCAATCCATCATGGCCGAGATCGCCAACAGCATCCGGCACCAACGCGCCTATTTCACCAACGACACGCTGCGCACCATCAACCTGTTCGTGCGCGCGATGCAGGGTTTGCAGCGCGACGACACCAAGCCGGACAGCGCCCGGCCCAAGGCGGAAGCCGGCGAATACTGGGTCTACCGTAATTGGGTGCACAAGCGCGCCCGGCTGCACCGTCCGTCCTGTAGCTATTGCAATTTCGGCAAGGGCACGCAGGGCGTGGAGGCCCGCAGCACGGGTGAGTGGCGACCCTTCCCCGATATTGAAGCCGCCAAGACTTATCTGTTTGGGCTTGGCTATGACGACGCGGCGACCTGCGGCGTGTGCATGTGATTGGATGTCGTAAGAATGTTCCACAGATTTGATGAAGCTATTCAAGCCGTTGTCGGACAGATTGTGTCGCAGACAGAAGACCTTTGTGGTCGCATAGGTCGATCCGTTCACGACGAGGACGACTTCACGTCGCGCATGGCCGACCGGATTGAACGTAGCGTCGATGGGGCGTTCGTAGGTGGCATGACGTGGCAAGTAGAGACTCGAAAGTTGCCTTGGCGCGGCCCTCAGTCGGAAGAACGACGCTTCGGCGCTGACTTGGGTTTGGTTCTGCGCATGTCGGGAAAGGGCTTCAACGTCTCGAAAGGGTATTTGATCCAAGCAAAGATGGTCGATCACATTGAACTTGAGCTATTCAGCAAGCCCCCGTTTTCGAAATCAGACCGCGTTTTCGGTCAGTGCCAAGACATGCTTCAGACCACAAACGAGGCATACGTCTGGCTCTATTCCCCTGTGGGTATCTCGATCCTGCGCGCTGGTTCGATGGTCAACACTTCCCCAGAATTGGTCCCGCAGATGCGCCGCCAAAGCCTGCATGGCTTCATGACGCGTGCGTTCATGTCGTGGAGCGGTGACTACCGGCTGGGCGATTTGAGCAAGAAAAGCCTTGAGATGATGACAGAAGAATTCCGCGTGAAGCAGGCCGTCCTGATCCACGCAACCGAGGCGCGGGCAGAGGAATAACAACATGGCCAAGAAACCCTCAAAACCGCAGGACGTCGAAAACTACAAGCACGACACCGCCAAGCGCACGATGATCCCCACGGCCGAGCAGCAGGGCTTTGTGGAGGAGGACGAGGCGCGGCCGATCAAGCTGCGCTATCCGCGCAATACCGACCTTGACCCGCAGCTTGTCTGGCGGGGCAAGGATGCCGAGGACGCGACCGATCTCTACGTCGATGCGCCCCCCGTTTACATTCAGGAAAAGATCCATCCACGGGCGATCATCAAGCGGCTGAAACGCGAAACTGCCCGGCGGCGCGAGGCCGAGGCGGAGATCCCCGATCTGTTCGCGGATTTCAACGGGCGACCCGAGGAATTGGAGGCGCGGACGGAGTTCTACCAACACGAGCAGAATTGGCAGAACCGGATGATCCTGGGCGACGCGCTAATGGTGATGGCGAGTCTCGCGGAGCGCGAGAACCTGCGCGGCAAGGTGCAATGCATCTATATGGACCCGCCCTATGGCATAAAATTCTCTTCAAATTGGCAACCGAAGACGGGCAATAGAACAGTTTCGGAGGGGAGTGCGGCAGATGTCAGTCGGGAGCCTGAGGTAATTCGAGCATTTCGCGACACATGGAAAGATGGAATCAACTCTTACCTTACTTATCTGCGCGATCGATTGATCACTTCCCGAGAATTGCTAACAGAAACCGGCTATATTTTCGTTCAGATTAGCGAAGAGAACGTTCATCTAGTAAGAAGTCTTCTAGATGAAGTTTTTGGCCCAAAGAATTTCATAACAGACATAATTTTCAAAAAGAAGGGGGGTCAGAAGGGAACGTTTCTTGAGCCCATTAATGACATTATCTGTTGCTATGCAAAGGAAAAAGAGAAGGCCGCTGGAAAATTTCACCACTTGTTCAAAGAGATTGATGCCAACGAGGACGATGAGTTCAGCGAGAACGCAACCGGCGGTGGCGAGTTCGCCACGCAGCTCTTTGAAATGCCTTTCTGTGGAGATGTATTCCGACCTGCTAGAAACAACAGTTGGAGCTTCAACAAAGGCGGCATGGACCGATTGAAGTACGCCAGTAGACTTATGGTGCCCGGTCGTCAGCTGAGATATCGAAGAAAGATGTCCGATTTTGGTCATTCTGTGCTCACGAACATTTGGGAAGATACAACTGGCGCGAAGGGCAAAATATACGTCGTCGAAACGGCAAAGAAGATTGTTGAGCGCTGTATACTGATGACAACCAACCCTGGGGATCTCGTTTTGGACCCTACATGCGGCTCGGGTACTACCGCGTACGTTGCAGAGCAATGGGGTCGCAGGTGGGTAACAATCGATACTTCGCGTGTCGCCCTCGCTTTGGCTAGGTCACGACTTATGGCTGCGCAATATCCATACTATTTGCTGTCGGCAACGGAAGCCGGAGCAAAAAAAGAGGAAGAGCTGACTGGTCGGAAAATTGAGATACCGAAAGGAAAACCAGACCTTCGGCAAGGTTTTATCTTACGTAGAATAGCGCATATTGTACCGGGTCTTATTGCCAATAATCTTGAGATTGACGGTCTTTGGGCCGAATTCCACCCAGCCGTGGAAGCGGCCTTGAAGTCACTGAATGACAGTCTGAAGGGGCAGCCCGAGCCTTTCCCGGTCGACACCGGGGGGCGTGGCGGCGATCTGGTCGACTTCACCGCAACGGGGGAGGTCACAATGCCATCCGGCGAACCCGCCCCCAGGAACGGCTTCATGGAATGGGAAGTACCCCGCGACCCCGGCACGCCTTGGCCGGAAGATCAGCAGAAGCTCTACGATCTGGCCAAGACATGGGACGCCGACGCCACCCCGGCCAAGCGCCGAAAGGCCGAGGACACTTTGGTCGACCTGAACAAAACGCGCGGCGAAAGCTGGACATTCGATACGCTGCCCGAATGCCCGGTTACCCCATGGCCCAAGGCCGCCGAACAGGCACTAGAAACCTTTTGGGAGGCCCGCATCGCTAGGCAAAGCGCCATCGACGCCTCCATCGAGCGGGAGGGGAACCGCAACGCCGAGTTCCTCTACGACAAACCCTATGACGACCCCAAGATCACCCGCGTCGCTGGACCTTTCACCGTCGAAAGTCTGTCGCCTTACCGCGTCATCCCCTCCGACGACGACCCCCGCATTCTCGACATGCTGCGTGACGACGAGGGCGAGTTGCCACCCCGCGTGGTGCCCAAGGAACAGACCGACTTCGCGCAAGTTGTCATGGAGCACCTTAAAGCCGCCGGTGTGCAGAACACCAAGAAGGGCGAACGGCTGGAATTCGACTCCATCGAGCCGTGGCCGGGCAAGGGTTACGTGGCCTTCGAAGGTCGTTACGAAGAACGCGGAGCAACCCGCCGCGCGGCCATCGCCATCGGCCCAGAATACGATGCGGTTGGCTACGAGTTTGTCCGCAATGTCGCCCGCGAGGCGCGCGATGCCTTCGATATTCTGATCATCTGCGGCTTCCAGTTCGCGTCCGAGGTGGACGACTCGATGCTGAATTTCGGGCGGCTCAAGGTGCTGAAAGCCCGGATGAACCAAGACATCCGCATGGGCGACAAGCTGAAGAACACCGGGGCTGGAAACCTTTTCGTGGTGTTCGGCGAACCGGACATCGCCGTGCAGGATTCGGGCGACGGTATGATCCGGGTTGAGATCAAGGGCGTGGACATTTTCGACCCGACCACTGGCGAGGTGAAGTCTTCCGACGACCCAGCGGACGACATCGCGTGCTGGTTCATTGACGACGATTATGACGAAGAAAGCTTCTTCGTCCGCCATGCCTATTTCCTCGGTGGAGCCTCCGGCGATCCCTACAAGGCGTTGAAGCGGGCCTTGAAGGCCGAGATTGACGAGGAAGCGTGGGCCACCTTGCACACTACGCTGTCGCATCCCTTCCCACGCCCCGACAGTGGGCAGATTTGCGTGAAGGTCATCAACCATTTCGGTGACGAGGTGCAGAAGGTGTTCACCGTCTAGTTTTGGAGCAGTGCCCTTTGCCGCTAAGCTGACACTGGTGAATCTGAAGTTCGCCGCTACGCGCGTGCGCATGCGTAGGACTGTATTTCCTGCGCTCGCATTCTATTGGAGAATTCCGACCAAACATTTGAAATCACTAGTATTTTACAGTTTTCTCTGTTAGGTTGAGTTGAGGCCACAATGGAGGTCTCAATGCCTAGCCTACGTCTTACCCGCCGAACAATTGACGAAATCCCTTTCGCTGAGAGCGGCCAAGTTTTCTACCGCGACACCATGCTTTCCGGGTTCGGCCTTCGGGTCGGTACCAAGTCCAAGGTCTATTTTGCTGAGGGGCAAGTAAACAGGCGGACACGGCGGGTCTCTATCGGACGCGTGGATGTGTTTGCCCCTGATGTGGCGCGCAAAAAGGCGCTAGCAGTGCTTGGCGAGATGGCTGAGGGGAACGATCCCAACGCTGAGAAACGCAAGGAACAGGTGGAGCGCATCACCCTTGAGATGGCGTTCCAGCGGTTCTTCGACGCGCGCTCGACTCTTTCGCCGCACACCGTCAACGGCTACCAGCGGACGGAGCGGCTGTACCTCAAAGCATGGCGGAAGAAGCCGATCAGCGACATCACCAAGCAGATGGTGCTGACCAAACACGGGGATATCGCCAAGGCCCACGGCGAGACCACGGCTAACAACGCAATGCGCCACCTCCGATCCGTCTACAATTTTATCGCAGCAACCCAAGACGAGTTCCCGCCGAACCCGGTGCAAATCCTTAGCCAAGCGCGGGCTTGGTACAAAGAGCGTCGGCGGCAGACAGTGGTGACAGCTTTGGAACTTCCCGAGTGGTGGAAGGCGGTTATGGCCGAGCCTGAGTACTCGCGCGACTTCTTGCTTACTGCTCTTTTCACGGGGATGCGGCGCGGCGAGTTGATGACGCTGCGTTGGGAAAATGTAGACCTGAAAGCCAAAACTCTGCACCTTTCCCGCACCAAAAACGGAGACCCTCTGGACTTACCCCTGTCTGAGTTCCTGTCAGGCCTCCTGAGCGAGCGCCGGGCACGCAGCAACGGCTCACCATGGGTGTTTCCCGGACCGGGAAAGAGCGGGCATTTGGTTGAGACGAAGAAATTCCTGCTCAGGGTCAGCGCCGGTTCCGGTGTCAGTTTCACGCTGCACGACCTTCGACGGACGTTCATCACCATCGCTGAGAGCCTTGATGTGCCTTACTACGCACTCAAGCGGCTGCTGAACCATCGTGCCAATGGCGACGTGACGGGCGGCTACATCGTCGTGAACGCCGAAAGGCTGCGCGGTCCAGTGGAGCAGGTTTCCCAGCGCATCTTGGAGTTGGTGGGAGAGAACCAATGACGAAGACAATTCCCGTGCATGGGGACGTTTCTCCGGAAGCTGCCACCGCTATCTTGGATGCATTGCTTCTGTCCGTTATCCACGCCCACCCTGACACAGCAAAGTCCCGTAGCCCCTACCAGCGGCTGAACGAAGCAAAGAGTGCGCTTTTTGGGATCGGTGCACCGCGCGGTCGAAAGCCTGACGATGATTTGCAGGAACTGATGTACATGGCAGCTGAGTACATTGCAGACAGAGGAACACCCGAAATTGGACCATTTCTGCCGTCCAGCGCAGACTCTCGCGCGCGAAGCGATCCGCGCACGCCACCGCCCTCCCGCTGTTTTGCGCTTGGAACCGCGCCACGCCTGCAAGCCGCGCTTTTGCTGTCTCCACATGCTGTGGGTCGATCTCAATGCCGATGTAATCCCGCCCGCTCAATGCCGCCGCGACGGATGTGGACCCGGACCCGCTGAACGGATCGCAAACCAGATCGCCGGGCTTGGAGAAGCACCGGATCAAAGGGGTGATGACCTCGACCGCCTTCTCGGTCGGGTGCCGCCTGTTGCCAGAGTAAACCCAGTCCATCACGCTTGGCAGGGGATGGGCGGGCTTCGCTGGATTGCCATTTGCCAGCACGTAGGCGCTCTCATGGCGATACTCGGTATAGCCCCGGCGCGAGCTGTATCGCTTCGCCCAAACGATCTGGCTCACGATCCGAAGCCCTGCCGCCTCCCAAGCCGCCGAGAATTGCGGTAGGGCCGTCCACCCGGAGAAACACACTGCGTAGCTGTCGGGCTTCATCGCCCGGGCCATGGGCTCGAACACGGGCAAGATACCATCGGGGTTGTTGTCATTCTCCAAACTGCGCCCCGTCCGGTCGCGATAGTTCACCAGATAGGGCGGATCGGTCACGACTAGATCAATCGAATGCTCGGGGAGCGTCTTTAAGATTGCGGCCGCCTCGCCGCAGTGGATGGTATTGGTTTGCATGGCTTTTCCTTTCTCCTCTCCTGTCCTGAATGGGACAGGGGTTGCGCCTGCAACCCTTGGCCTTCGCCGAGAATGGGGGTGCAAGCGGAGGGGAAAACCGGCGCCAAGATCCTCTGCGTTGTTGGGGGTGACCTTTAGGGGGAGCCGACAACGCAAGGATCTCTGCGATCTGTTTTGCTCGAAGCGCGCTGGGGGCAAAGTCCCAAGCCTTCGAAGGAGAAAGCGTGCGGGCACCGCCCGCTCCTGACCGCGCCAAGGATGGACGCCCGAAGGGCCGAGACCCGGCTCCGGGGCTCGGCGCGCGACAGCCTGATCCGGGGAACCCGGAGGAACCATAAGAAAGGCAGCTCTGTCTTCTTACTATCAGCATCCTTACCGGATGGAATTGGATGGACAAATGGAGGGCGGCATGGCATCATAATCGGATGGAATTGGATAACGAAGCGGATGGCGGGATCAATTCATCCACATTGATCATCACAGATGAGATTCTCAAGCTGATAGCAGAGATCGACGAGTTCAAAGGCGCGTGGCAGGCGATCGGTCGCATCGCCCCTGAGCGCCTGTCCAGCCTGCGCCAGGTCGCGACGATCGAGAGCATCGGATCCTCCACCCGGATCGAAGGCGCGAAGCTCAGCGATCGCGAGGTCGAGAAACTGCTCTCCAATCTGGACATCACGGCCTTTGCAAGCCGCGATGAAGAAGAGATCGCTGGATATGCGGATGTGATGGAAACCATCATCACCAATGCAGAGGCGATCGACCTCACCGAGAACCACCTCTTTCAGCTTCACCGCGATTTGCTTCAGTACTCCGTAAAGGATGAGCGCCATCGCGGGGCTTACAAGACCCTGCCCAACAATGTCGAAGCTTTTGGGCCAGATGGGAACTCGCTTGGCGTGGTCTTTGCGACTGCCAGCCCGTTCGACACCCCGCGTTTGATGCGGGAACTGATCGACTGGACCCAAGCCAGCTTAGACCAAGAGCGACATCATCCGCTGCTTATCATCGCGATCTTCATCGTCGTGTTCCTGGAGATCCATCCCTTCCAGGATGGCAATGGCCGTCTGTCGCGTATCCTGACAACCTTGCTGCTGCTGAGATCGGGCTATGCCTACGTCCCCTATAGCTCTCTCGAAAGCGTCGTGGAGCAAACGAAGGAGGCCTACTACCTCGCCCTCCGCCAAACCCAGGGAACGATCAGATCAGACAAGCCCGACTGGCAGCCCTGGATCAGCTACTTCCTCAAAGCCCTTCAGATGCAAAAGCAGCGCCTGGCACGGAAGATCGACCAAGAGCGCCTAATCCTGGGCAACCTGCCAGAGCTCTCGGTTAAGATCCTCGAACTGGCGCGGGACCGCGGGCGTATCACGGTGGCTGAAGCCGCCATGCTCACCGAAACCAGCCGGAACACCGTGAAGGATCACCTCAAGGCGCTTACAAATGCAGGGCACCTTGAGCGCCACGGATCGGGGCGGGGGACTTGGTACTCGGGGGCGTGATGGCGAATTGTGTTGAAAAACTCGGCCTTGAAGAAGTGATCAGGCGCTGATTCAATTCTCTGAAGAACAAGGGAGAATTGGCGATGATGGGGCCGAGGCAAGTTGCGCAAGGGTCGCTGTTC
>JBCCYF010000120.1:0-13845 GCA_039190275.1 Pseudomonadota bacterium
GTAAAGTGAGCGCCCATCGTCTAGTGGTCTAGGACGCCGCCCTTTCACGGCGGAAACACGGGTTCGAGTCCCGTTGGGCGTGCCACCCCAATAGTAAGCGTTTCTCTTTTTGAAGCAGAATGTGAATTCTGTCTTACGGTCTTTTGGGCGTGTCATACATTGCCACACCACCTCTTTCAGAACTTCGATGCTGACGCCGCGAGTCGACTTGGGGCCTCTAGTCTTCAATCTATGTGTGTCATCGTGTGGGCACGCTCGATTGGCTGGCATCTGACAACCCTGCCCAATCCTATGTTTGTTAGACAACCGCCCCAAACAGGCGCTTGCCTTTTTTCGGCGAGGCACCTCGTAGAAATCAGGTATCTGTCCGGCGCACACCACTACAGCTGCAAGAACATAGATAGAACATATCGCCGGAAACCCTTATTTTTACGCTCTGAAATGGCCCCTGCCTTAATTTGTTCATTTTATGTTTCGATAGTATTTTTTCGAATAGCCTATTATTATCATGGTATTATCTGCCAGTCTTAAGAAGATCTAACCAACTGCTGGATAAAGCAGAGCTCTAATTCGGGCGGATTATTGTCTAAATTTAGGCAGAAATTGGGCAAAATTGTTCCTGACACATACATCGCAGGCACACCAGTCGAATTACATAGGTGCAATAGTAAAAATCCAATACGTTAGAATTTTCTCGAAATTTATACTTCCGTGAATTCAATAATTGAGATTCTAATATTAGAAAATCACAACATATATCGATACTCGAATATAATGCTAAGCAGCCGGGGCGCGGAAAGCCCTCTCGCCAAAATGGGCGCGGTGCGCCGATAACCAGAGCCCGTCAATAGACGCCAGAACGTCCGGGGCAAATGCCTCTGGCATTTCCCAGTAGCGGCCCGAGGCGCATCGATAGTCGGCCAGCGCCTCCTGCCGGTCAGCCGGGCTCAGTTCGGGCACTTTTGGTGCGGGGTGCGCAAAGAAGTCCGCATGTGTTGCCCGCGCAAACACCAGTCTGCTCTCCTCCTGCGACAGATTCACACAAGCGCAGCCCTGTCGTGCAGCAAACAACTCCAGTCGGGCTGACTTTGCCTCCAAACTTTGCAATGTAGGATCATCGCGTAGCGGATCTGCCCTGCCCGTACCGTAGAAATGTGTCGGTGAGCGCGGCGGGTAGACCATATCGCATCCAAAGAAGCCAAGCACCCGGGGTCGCAGCGCCGCCAGTGCCCAGTACCCGGCCGTAAACGCCATAGTCCCACCGGCATATACAAAGCCGCCGTAAGTATTCTGTGCCGGAACGTATTCTTCTGACCGTATGATCTGCTGTGCGGGCCCGATATCCTTGGGCCATCGGTCAGCCGGAAAATCATCCGGATGGATCAGTACGGACCAGTCGCGGCGTATGTTCCAGGCATTGTTGATGACGACGAGGTCGTCGACGGTTGACAGGTCCCAATCGGCACAGGCCACAGCCTGAGGGGCACTGCCCAGCACCAACACTATACCCCCAACCCGCATCGAACCCATCGCCAAAAAGCTGCCGTGATTGGCGCGCTACATAGCGGGATGGCCCCTGCGGACCAGTCTAGGTGTACAATTCTTTTCGAGTTCGCGCCGGGGATTACCCGTAGAGCGTCCTCAACCCCTCGTCCAACGGCGGCGTTTCACCGGCCTTGCGATCCTGTGACCCACCCGACGTCTGCTTCTGAGCAGGCTGTGTGGCGCCCTGCGCCGACTGTTGATCTGTTGACATTTTACCACTCCAAACACGTTACGCATGCCCCCACACCCGTACAGTAAGGGTCACCCAAAAAAGTGGCGATTTAAAGGGCTTATGTCACTCAATGTCATGAAAGTGTAAAATGGACAAAGCTTCGTTACCAACGGGCAACAGCAACCGTCACATCATTGCAAGGTGTTACACGATCGTGAATTTCGATGGCCCGAGTTGATGTTTTAGCGGCTCAACGCGCCTCATCCAAGACACCGCGGGCGATCTGATCGGCCTCAATCGACTCAAAGAGCGCTTTGAAATTTCCCTCTCCGAAACCGTCGTCACCCTTTCGTTGAATAAACTCAAAGAAAATCGGGCCGATGACAGTCTTGGAAAAAATCTGAAGCAGGATCCGGGTTTCCCCACCGTCCACGACGCCCTCGCCGTCGATCAGGATGCCGTGTTTCATCATACGGTCGAGCGGTTCATTATGGCCCTGCACCCGGTCATAGGACATGGTGTAATATGCCTCGGGCGGTTTCGGCATGAACTTAATGCCATTGGCGGCAATCGCATCTGTTGCGTCGTACAGTTTCTCGGTCGCAACCGCGATGTGTTGGATCCCCTCGCCATTGTAGCGCTTGAGATATTCGACGATCTGCCCCTTCTCCCCGCGATCCTCGTTGATCGGAATGCGGATACGACCGCAGGGGGAGGTGAGCGCGCGGCTCAGCAGGCCGGTGAATTTTCCTTCGATGTCAAAAAAGCGGATCTCCCGGAAATTAAACAGGTCTCCATAGAACTTGAACCAGGTGTCCATGTTGCCCTTGTGAACATTGTGGGTCAGGTGATCGAGGTAATAGAACCCGACACCCTCCGGGCGCGGCGGGATCCCGGGAAGCCAGTCGTATTCATCGGCATAGGGGTTGGCGTCACCGCCATATGTATCGACCAGATAGATCAGGCTGCCACCGATACCGACCAAAGCCGGCACATCCAGGACCTTATCCGCCCCCAGGTAGGGTGTCGCCCCCTTGGCGACCGCATGATCGAAGGCATGTTGCGCATCAACGACACGCCAGGCCATAGAGGGCGCACAGGGCCCATGTTCGGCCACGAAGCGCATCCCGAACGAGCCCGGTTCGGCATTGACGACATAGGTAATGTCGCCCTGTTTCCAAAGCGCGATGTTTTTCGCCTTATGTTGCGCCGCTTTTACGTATCCCATCTTGGAAAACAGAGTCTCGAGTTCGGCCGGATCCGGATGCGCAAACTCCACGAACTCGAAACCATCCGTACCCGCCGGGTTGGCTTCGGAAATCTTCGCTTTCGGCGCATCGTGTGGAAACGGTCCCATGGGCTCCTCCTGTTCCTGAGCTGCCTGCATTATACGCGCACCAATGGAGGAATTTGCCGCATTTTAGACTGGTATCTCGGCTAATTTTGCGAAGATCTCGCAATACTTACACCGATATGCTAATTTCATCGCATGGAACTTGATCCAATCGACAGAAAACTGCTCGCCGCGGTACAACGCGACGCCCAAATGACCGCCGTCCAACTTGGTGCACATTTGAACCTTTCACCCTCGCAGGCAGCAAGGCGAAGACAAAGGTTGGAGGACGCCGGACCGATCACCGGATATCATGCGTCGGTGAACCCCGAAGACATCGGACTGGGGGTGCAAGCGTTTATCCAGATAGCAATGGCAAGTCACACAGCCGAAAACGCGGGCGACTTTCTGGCGCTTACCCGTCGGCGCCCGGAGATCGTCGGCGCATGGACCACCACCGGTGAAGCGGACTATCTGCTGCGGATCTACTGCCATGACCTTGCAACCCTGAACACGCTGGTTCAGAACGTGCTTTTGCCACATCCGGCTGTCGCGCGAGTGCAGAGTCAGATTGTGATGGAACGGATCAAGCCGGATGCGCCGCTACCGGTTTGAAGTGTTTCGCCTTTGTGTTGGCCCGCCACACTGACTGTTGTCCAGGATTTCAACGCATTAGGTGACAGGACATGTCTTTCGCCGGAAGGGAAACGCGGCCAAACGGTTTAGGGTTACGGCGCCTTCGGCTCAGGTCGTAAGAAAGGGCGGTATTTTCGCACCGCCCAAACACCTACGAGGAATGTCCACCGTTATTGGTTCGCGCGATGCTCCGCCAGATGCCGACGTACAATCTCAAACCATTCGCCGCTGTCCTTGAGTTCGTTGATACCCTCATTCAGCAGCGCCATATAGACTTCCTTGTTCGGGTTGTTCTTGGAGACGACTGCGTTCATCGTCGCGACGGTATCGAGCACATCGTTTCGGTATACAACGTCGCGTGCACCCTCAATCTTGGAAATGGCATCATCGGCCACGTCAACGGCCTGAACGACCATATCATAGGTGCCGTCTACCAGCCCTTCAAAGCAATCCATCGGGCTCGTTGGTCTTTCCAGCGTGATCACCGGCGGAACCAATCCGTGTTCCTCCATCATGAAGGTTGCATATCCGGCAGGGCGGCAGACGGTCGAGCCGAACATATCGGTGTGTGTCAACGGCTTTGCCGCATCTGCCCGGGTGTAGAATCCGATGACCTGCTCGTAGAGCGGCTCAGACCAGTCCAGGTTGTTGCAGCGGAACTTCGACCCTTCGCCCAACAGCTCGATCTTGTCGCAGTTCGGCCGGAACCATGCAAAACTGATGTCGTAGTGCAGGTCTGACAATAATGGCTGCAGATGCGCGCTGTAGTCATTGATAAAATCAATTTTGTAGCCCTCGGGCGCGCGCACTTTGCTCATCGCGACATTAACCACCTCGGTGATCATGCCGCCCTGTTCCTGATCCTGGTTCTGAAACGGGGCCCAGTCGGTGCCGGTGACAAACGTAATCACCCGGTCTTCGACAGGCTCAACCAGTTCAACCGTTTCTTCGGTGCGGATGTTTTCGGCATTGGCTGAGGACGGCACCACTGGCGCATCAACGCAGGGTATAAAGAACCGGTCACCGACTTCGATAATGCTGGGGTTCCGGCCAATCGTCGCGCTGTTTGCGTTGTAGATCAGCTGAAAATTACTGCGGTCGCCATAGGCTGCAACGGAAATGTTGCTTAAGGTGTCACCGGGTCGGACGGTGTAATCCGTGCCACACTCTATTGACTGCGCGGCGGCTGCGCCGGACATAAGCCCTAAAAATGCACTCGTAGCAAGAAAGGTCTTGGCGTTCATCGATGTCTCCACTTTCGCGTTTGGCCAGTTCAGCCGGCCGGGGATGATTGGGCCGAACAAGCCCGATATACGGTAACCAGCGCGGTGTTTAACTCTCGAACGGATGCACCCATACCTGCACGCGGGCCGGTGTCGCGCCGACCTGTTCCAAACACACGTTGCTTTGGGCAAGGGTTACGCCTTCGAGGCCGAAACCGACGGAGAGCTGTTGCTCCACGTCCGGGTTGCGCGCGAACAACTGGTTCAAAACCAGACGGGCGGCCTGCACCGCTTCGGATGATGTTTCAGCCAGGCCGACCAGCGTAACCTGCGCGCCATTGGCCCGGCCCGAGCGGATGTACTGCGCCAGGTTCTGAACTTCGATCTCGTCACGCTTGTCCAGGCGGCCGCCGGTATCCAGCGTAAAGGCGGTTGTCAGTCGCTCGGCCGTGGCGGGCACTGAACCGGCCACCGGGGCCGGTGCATCGGGCGCAGGTTTGGTTGAAAGATCGATGTATCCCGTGCGCGAGATGACCTGCTGGCCCTGTGCGGATCGGGCGAACTCCACCAAACCGCGACCATGAACGCTCAGCTGTCCCGGAGCCTCATACATGAAAACCGGAGCGCTCAGCGGATAGGCACCCGTCCGGACCGAGAAATCCGACGGCGAAATCGGCACGCCGCAGGCATCCGGTACAGCGACGCCACTGACATCGCCCAGCGCGCTGATGCTGGCAATGCCGATGCTGTTGGGGAACGTATCCACCGCGCTCAGCAGCCCTTCGTTGCTGTCCACGCCAATCACGTTGGCACCCACCACGGCATTGCGTGGCTCCATCAGCATCAGGTCAACCATCGATCGGACGTCCGAGCCCAGTTCACGGGTAAAGGCGCTGATCGGAAGGTCGGGTCCGCCGACCTCGTTCCAATTCGTCACGCTGCCAACCAGGATCTCGGTCATCTGATCCATGGTCAGACTTTCGATCTCGACACCTGAACCGATCACGGCAACAAGCCCGTCCAGACCGATCAGATGTTCCAGATCCAGGTTGTCCAGTGCCGCCCGATCACGACCTGTCAACGCCGCAGCCTCGCGGTCGGTAATGCGCCTGGTGGTAATGCCAAGGGATGCGGCGCCGGACGCCAGATCGGCGAACGCGTCGGCAGCGCTGCTTTCAGTCAGTTCAACGTCCGCAACCAGATCACCCTCGAACGAGAGCAGTTCGAACAACAGGGCGCCACTGGCAGCATTGCCACGGCTGATATCGGTGTCTACCTCAAGGCTGTATCCGTCCAGTAGTTCCGGCATAACGAACCGCTGTATCGAGGGTGCGCCCGTGATGGTAAACGTCGACGTCACTTCGTTCACCGATGGGCACGCGTCACCGACGCAGGTCACTTCGCCGGCAGGCACGTTGATAAGCCCCATACTGGTCCGCAGGGCATACATGTCTCCGTCAAAGTCTTCGAGGGTTCCGGTAAAGTCCACCAGCCCGTCCGTCGAGAATAGCCGCACCTCCTGCGCGGGGGCCATTGTCCCGGCTGTCAGCAGGATTGCCGATACGCCACCGGCCTGGATCAGTTTTTTCATCATAGCGCGTACTTCCCGGTCACTTTCACAATGTCTGCCGTGTTGGGCCCTGCAAGGGCCGCGATCAACCGGCAGCGGATACATCCTAACATATATCGCTTTAAGAATTTTATCGGGATGATAAGTGGCAAAACTTGGGCAGGATCGGGGTATACCTGCGGTTAGGCACACTCAGGACAAGGCTTGCGTGTCCAACGGCACAACCGTGTCGCCCTGACGGATTAAACCGGGCACGGAAACCTCCGCAACCATGCCGCCGTGGCCGCGGACGGCCGTGTAACCGCCATGCCCCAGCGCTGATTCCATCCGGCTGCACGGCGCGCAGATACCCGCGATACTCAGTTCGCAGGTGCCGATCCGGACACTCCGACCGCGCATCGCAGCAAGGTTCAGTCCAGATACCGCGATGTTCCGGCGGAGCATTTCGAAGGTGACTTCGGGCGCACCACTAAGCGCGGAAATCACTGTCAGATGCTCAGCCTGGATCAAGCTGACCGCACGTTTGCCAGGGCGTGCGCGGTGGTCGCCCTGCAACCCGCCAGGCCCGATCCAAACGGAGGGGAGTGATCTTACTTCAGCATGGCGCCCCGGTCTGATACCCAGCCAGACAACTGATCCCGTATGGGCCGTGCGCGCGGTCAGTTCGGCCAAGGAAAGCATAGGGTTTGCTATCCCACCCCGCAAACAGCAACAAGCACCGCTTTCCCCGCGCGCGAAACTAGGTTATCCGCTGCGGGATGTTGCAAAATCCCCCAGATCTGCGCCCGGATCGCGCAGCGGCCCGCATGGCCGAGGTTTCGCGCCCCGGACAGCCACGGATTGGAATGGTCAGTCTGGGTTGTCCCAAGGCGTTGGTTGACAGCGAGCGGATTTTGACCCGCCTGCGCGCCGAGGGATATGCGCTGTCGCCGGAATACGCGGGGGCAGACGCGGTTATCGTGAACACCTGCGGGTTCCTCGACAGTGCCAAGGCCGAATCGCTCGATGCGATTGGCGAAGCGCTCTCGGAGAACGGCCGTGTTATTGTCACAGGCTGTCTGGGGGCCGCGCCCGAATTCATAACAGGGACGCATCCCCAAGTTCTCGCGGTGACGGGCCCGCATCAGTACGAACAGGTGCTTGATGCAGTCCACGCGGCGGTGCCGCCCGCGCCGGACCCTTTTATCGACCTGCTTCCGTCGCGGGGGGTGGCGCTTACACCACGGCACTACAGCTATCTCAAGATCTCCGAAGGCTGTAACCACAAATGCAAGTTCTGCATTATCCCCGACATGCGCGGCCGACTGACCTCGCGCCCCGCGCACGCGGTGCTGCGCGAAGCCGAAAAGCTGGTTGACGCGGGCGTGCGGGAGTTGCTCGTAATCAGTCAGGATACATCCGCCTACGGGGTTGATGTTAAACATGCTGAGGCAAACGGACGACGCGCCCATATCACGGATCTTGCGCGCGACCTTGGTACATTGGGCGCTTGGGTCCGGCTGCACTATGTCTACCCCTATCCGCATGTGCGCGACCTGATCCCGATTATGGCCGATCCGGCAAGCGGCGTGCTGCCCTATCTGGACATCCCGTTCCAACATGCCCATCCCGACGTGCTCAAGCGCATGGCCCGGCCGGCCGCCTCGGCCCGAACGCTTGAGCATATCGCCGCCTGGCGTGCGCACTGCCCGGATATCACTCTGCGCTCAACATTTATCGTCGGCTATCCGGGCGAGACCGAAGCCGAATTCCAGACACTGCTCGACTGGATGGACGAGGCCCGGCTGGATCGGGTCGGGTGCTTTAAGTATGAGAATGTCGCCGGCGCGAGATCAAACACCCTGCCGGACCATGTTCCCACGGACGTCAAAGAAGACCGCTGGCACCGGTTCATGGCCAAGGCACAGCAGATCTCCGCTGCAAAACTCGCCGCACGTATTGGTCAGCGATTGCACGTGCTGGTCGATGAGGTCGACGCAGACGCCGCCACCTGCCGGACCATGGCGGACGCGCCGGAAATCGATGGCAACCTCTTTATTGACGAGGGTTTCGAGCACCTAAAACCAGGCGACCTCGTGGAAGTCGAGGTCGACGAGGCAAGCGAATACGATCTTTGGGGCCGGTTGACCGGAACCGGTTAGCGTATTTTTGCAGCCGTCCGGCGCACCTGGGCAATTCGATCCGCGTTTGGCGGGTGCGACGCAAGAAACCCGTTTCCGGGCTCGGGAATACGGTTGAAATAGCGGGCGCCTCTGACGGGGTTGTAACCGGCACGGTGTGCAATCCGCGTGCCCATGTCATCGGCCTGCAACTCGAATTCCTTGGAGTACCGCCGCGCACCGACCGTCCCGCCGAACCTTTGTCCAACCTCAGCGCCGGCGTCGCCGCCAAAAATGCCCCCGGCAAGGCCACCCAATATGGCACCGGTTACGGCTGAACGCTGGCTGCGGGGGATGTGTCGTTTGATATGGTGCCCGGCCTCGTGTCCCAGAATGAAGGCCAGCTCATCCTGATTGCGGGCCTGCGCTATCAAAGACTGGGTAAAGCCAATCACCGGCCGTCCGTTTCTGTCCAATGTCTGGTAGGCGTTTGGCGCCAACCTGGTGTTCGGATCGATAATAATCCGGAAATCGCAGTTCCTATTGTTGCCACGCTCACGACAAACCTGCTCGGCCACCGGCTCCACGCGGCGCACAACAGCGCGAAAATTGCGTGTGGCGGTAGTATTGCTCACGGTTCGCACCTCCTGGCGCGGCTGCCCCGAGGTCGGCGCCGGGGCCGTGCCCGTTGTAATGGTGCACCCGGTCAAGGCCAATGCAACGCTGACAAACAGAAGTTTCACAACCAATCCTCCGACATTTGTGCCAGATATTAGTGACGCGCTGCGTCCGGGCAAGCGCAGCACCTGCGCAAGTGATCCAGCGTTTCAGTTCCGGTCACAAAAGTGATGGGCGCGGCTTGCATTGCCGCGGCCGTAGACTAACCTGCGCAGAATGTTTACCATTGAACATGAATTTGACGCCTCGGTCATCACATTGGTCGACGATGCGGGTACGCCCGGAACCGAGGATGTAACGATATCCTGTTTCGACGACCAAGTGGTTCTGGAGCAGGTCGATCCGCACACGGACCGGGTCCAGCGCATCTCGCTCACTTTGCGACAGGTCAACGATCTGCGCGCAGCATTGGATTTGCCCGAGGGCGCCTATGTGCGCCGCCCGGATTAGGTCATTTGCGGCAGACAATCCGCGTCGAGTTGGGGCTATTGGCACATGCGGTCCAGTTTCTGACCCGGATGCCGGTCCCGTCGCTTGTGCCACACCAGGAAGATCTGCTTGGTCGCGCGGCGCGGTATTTTCCCATTGTAGGCGCGTTTGTTGGCCTCATCGCAACACTGCCATGGGTCCTGGCCCATCTGGCTGGTTTGCCCCCGCTGGTCTGCGCCGGTCTGAGCTTGTCGCTGGCCATCTATGTCACCGGAGGGCTCCACGAAGACGGGCTTGCCGATTGCGCAGACGGGCTTGGCGGCGGGGCGACGCGTGCGCGGGCACTGGAAATCATGCGCGATAGCCGGATCGGAACCTACGGCGCCCTGGCTCTTGTCCTTTCTTTAATATTGCGTGTCTCGGCCCTGGCCTCACTGCCGGTCTGGGCCGGTGCCGCCGCTTTGATTGTTGTTTTGGCGGTCGGGCGAATGGCTATCGTGTATACGCTGTTGTTATTCCCCTATGCGCGTCCAGAAGGCCTTGCCTCGGGGGCCGCCCGGGCAGAGGGCGGGGTCACCGCGCTGGTTGCCACCGCGATAGGAGCGGGTCTGGCCCTGGCGCTGGGCCATGTCGCCGGCGCGGCCGCACTGCTTGCAGGCGCTGGCGTCTGGGCCTGGTTCTCGTGGCGGCTGATGCGCCGGTTGGGCGGGTACACCGGCGATGGGCTGGGCGCGACAGAGCAGCTGGTCCAAATCGCGGCACTTCTGGCGATGGCCGCCGTATGGGCCTGACATTCTTTCGGCACCCGCCAACAGACGCGATGGGGCTCTGTTATGGCCGTCAAGACGTTCCCCTTGCCCCCGGTCATCAGGATGCCATTGCCAAGGCCACCCTGTTGCTACCGACAAACGCATCGCATGTTGTCAGCAGCCCCTCGGCCCGTTGTGTGGCGCTCGCGCACCCTTTGGCGCAGTCCGCCGACATACCGCTCAAGCTGGATGCACGGCTTATGGAACTGAACTTCGGGGAGTGGGAGGGCCGACCCTGGGCCGAAATAGACCGGGCAGAAAGCGATCGCTGGGCCAGCAGCCCCCTGACCAAAGCCCCCCCTGGGGGCGAGACATTTGCAGAACTCACACGGCGGGTGACGGAGGTTCTGACCGGGCTGACCGACTGTGTCATCGTCACCCATGCCGGCCCCATTCGCGCTTGGCAGATCGCGTTGGGCCTCATGGACTTCGACACTGCCTTCGCGCGCTCCGTCCCCTATGCGCAGCCAATTGTCCTGCCATCGAGACCCGGATGAACCGTCGATTGCCCTCCTTGGATAATTTGCTTATGCTGCACCGCAACAATCCGGCGGGACAAAAGGAGCAGGCGCATGATAATCGCATTCGCTCAGCAAAAAGGTGGGGCTGGCAAGACAACCGTGCTGGCGCATCTGGCACATGCATGGGCCGAGGATGGCAAATCTGTCGGCATGGTGGACCTGGACCCTCAACGGTCGTTGTCGATGTGGGCCGAGCATCAATCGACGCTGTCGCTTGATTGTGTCGAAAGCGCAGGATGGCGCGCGGGCACCGATATCAAGGATATGGCACGCGGACACGACGTCACACTGATTGATTGTCCGGGCAATGCCTCAAATCTTCTCGAAGCATCATTGCGCGAGAGCCATCTGGTCCTATTGCCGTGCCAGCCGTCGATGCTGGATGCCTGGGCCACTTCGGCCGTGCTTGAGATGGCGGAACGCGAAAAGACACGGGCCTGCGTGGTTTTGAACCGCGTCCCACCGCGCGGCGGGCTGATGCAGGAGGTGCGGGACACGCTTGATGCCAATGGCGCCATGATCCTGGAGGCGACGCTTGGCAACCGCGTGGCCTTTGCTGCCGGTCTGGCACGCGGGACAACGGCGCTGGGCCTTGGGCGGACGACACGCGCGACGCAGGAGGTTCTGGCACTGCGTGATGAAATAGAAGCACTCCTGGCGGCTGCCTGACCCCGGCCGGACAGCGAGGCGAGTATGGCAAGAACGGCCTTTTTCTGGGACGAACGGTGCTTTTGGCATAGCGGCGGCGCCTATGCCCTGACTGCGCCCGTTGGAGGGGCGGTGCAGCCGTTGGTTTCGGGTGGGTTACCGGAAAACCCGGAAACGAAACGTCGGTTGCTGAACCTGATCCGTGTCACCGGACTGGCGGAACAGCTCACGCTGACCGGTGCCGCACCGGTGTCGCGCCCGGTGCTCGAACGTGTGCATTCACCTGCCTACCTGGACAGCTTCAAAAACGCGTCGGACAGCGGCGGCGGCGAACTTGGGTTGCGGACGCCGTTCGGTCCAGGCAGTTTCGAAATCGCGCAAAGCTCGGCTGGTCTGGTGTGCGGCGCGGTCGATGCGGTGCTCGACGGCACATTCGACAACGCCTATGCGCTCGCACGGCCACCGGGGCATCATTGCCTGCCGGATTGGCCGAACGGGTTCTGCCTTCTGAACAATGTCGCCATTGCGGCCGAGGCGGCGCTGGCCTCGGGTCGGGTTGACCGCATCGCCATCCTGGACTGGGATGTTCATCACGGCAATGGAACCGAGGCGATATTCTACGACCGGGCCGAGGTGCTGACCGTATCCCTGCATCAGGAGCGGAACTATCCACTGGACACGGGTGACCTTGCCGACCGGGGCCGCGGCGCCGGACTTGGCGCAAACCTCAACATCCCGCTGCCGCCTGGAGCGGGCCATCAGGTTTACTGTGCCGCCATGGACCTTTTGGCGGGACCGGTGATCCGCGCCCATAAGCCGGACCTGATCATCGTCGCCTGCGGATTTGATGCCTCAGGGGTTGATCCGCTGTCGCGTATGCTGGCCGGGTCCGAGACATTTGCCGAACTTACCCGGAGGACCCGGACCCTGGCGGATGACCTCTGCGGTGGGCGGCTGGTGCTGGCACATGAAGGGGGCTACTCGGAAGTGCATGTCCCGTTTTGCGGTCATGCGGTGCTTGAAGTCCTTTCCGACGCGCCCACCGTTTTGCCCGATCCGCTGGGCCCGCGCATCCATGGCCAGCAGCCCCGCGACGATGTGACGGCTTTTCATCTTGGTCTGCTCCATAAGATGGCAGAAGTGCTGTAATTACCTGTTCCGGTTCTGGCGGCGTTTTGGCTGGGATTGTGACACAGGCATCTTTATTCATTATTTAACAATTATTTAGAGTGTCACATTCGCCTCAGGATTACCAATTTCAATCACGTCCGAACCACATCGTGGCCATGGCTGCCGGGTATCTTCGGGATCGTCACAATCCCTGCCCGAGGCATCATGCGTATTTCATGTCTGCATACCGATCCGGATGAAATCCCGTTTTACGAGCGGGCCGCACCAGCGTCGGTCGATCTGGCACATTTCGTGCGCCGGGACTTTGCGTATCGGGCACACAATGGGCCGAACCCAGCCCTTTTGGCCGAAACCCAAGTCTACCTGCTGCGGATACATGCAGGCAGCGATGCGGTTCTCTTAACCGGGTCCGCCCTTGCCACGGCCGCGCAGGCACCTGCCCGCTCGGCCGACTACATGCTGGCCGAGGATCTGTGCCGCCGGATGATTGAAGACCCGGCCGCCCGCGCCACCGTTATGTTTAGCGACATCGCCTCGGGTCGCACCATTCGGGACGTCTTTGCGACCACCTGCGATCCACGCCGCTTGAACTTTCTGGAACTCCCTGAGGCGCAGGAACGGCTTGCCGCCGGGGATACCGGCGGCCACGATGCGCTGGTACGGGACGCGATAGCCAGCACAGACGCCGACCTGATCGCATTGGTACAGCCCCCGATGGGAGGGGCGGCCCAGAAGGGCGATCCAAGGTTTCTGACGCCCCAAACCAGCGCTTTTGCACGCATTCCAGTTTCGCGCATGAATATGCCCGAGGGACGCCCAAAACTACCTATCGGGGCTTGACCTTAACCGGACCACGTCCGATGAACGGTGGGTATCTGACGCAGGGGGACATCATGCAGAAGGTCTATGGTTCGGCGGCCGAGGCTCTGGACGGCGTTCTTGAAGACGGCATGCTTATCGCCGCAGGCGGCTTTGGGCTGTGCGGGATACCCGAACTGCTGATCGACGCAATCCGGGAAAGCGGCGTTCAAAACCTGACGGTTGCCTCGAA
>JBCCYF010000121.1:0-13841 GCA_039190275.1 Pseudomonadota bacterium
GCGGACTCTGCCGACATTCCTTTTTGAGCGTTCGCTGACGCAGCATCCTCTCGGGCCTGCGGCACGTCGTGTGTTGCAGCGCGGCGCGTGTCGTCATTGCGGTCGTTCGCGCGGGTCGATTTCGTCTGAACCGACACCGCACTTTCGCCGCAGTGTGATCCGACAACTCAGACGCGGACAAAGATGCCAGTCGTCCGAACGATCTGAATGGCCAATAACCGCCCAAACCGGGCCTTGTTTTTGGTGGGCGGTCCTAATGCTACACGCACTTCACTAAACATGTAACTGCCACCAAGGGTGAAGCGGTCCTTCGTTGAGGAAGCAAAAGCGCCTTGGTGAGTTTGTATGTCCAACATTTACAGTTACTGAAGAGTGCGAGTCTGAAACACATTATCGCGCCGCTTGCTTGCCAAACGTACAGACCAAATATAGCGGAGCGTTTACAAATTTCTTAGATTCAAGCGATAGCCCAGCCCAACCACGTCTGGGTGATCGACTTCGTGCATGACAAGCTGAGCAACGGACGGCCTTATAAGATGCTCACAGTGCTCGATGAGTACTCCCGTGAGGCGCTCTGCGTGGCAGTGCGACCCAGAATGAATGCAGCTGACGTTCTGGACGTTCTGCACCGGCTGCTAATGAAACACGGCGAGCCCGAGTTTGTTCGTTCAGACCATGGCCCGGAGTTCATTGCTGCACCGCTTCAGGAATGGCTCCGACGGGTCGGCATCGAACCGATGCAGATCTATCCAGGATCACCATGGGAAAATGGCTACAACGAACGCGTTAATGGAACACTCCGTCGCGAAGTCCTCAACGCCGAATGGTTTCATACAACCAAACAAGCTCAGGTCGCCATCAATATCTGGCTGAAGCAATACAACCAAATCCGGCCACATCATGCTCTGAACATGCACCCGCCGGTCCCAGAAACCTTATTAGAGAAACGCCAAATTAGTGGCACTGAAACAGGGGGCTAGACATAGAACACTGCCTGCACCGCGGCGGCTAGCTGTCGCAACCGTGATGCGAGCAACTAGTCGATCGCCGTACTCACGCTAACTCTAGTGTCAGAGAAACTCAGTATGTGAAGGCTCCGACATGGTGCTATCAACTATGGTCAAACTGAAAACTATTGGTCTGGCGAACAAGGTTATTCTCAGAGCATTCATCAACGGCGCTTTGATCGGAGCGACCGTTGTTGCGGGTGCAGCGATTGCAAGTCGGGCAAAGACTGGTAAGGGCGGATTTTGCGGGAAATCGCCCGATCGCGACGTCTCTTCGCAGGGGTAGCTGACAGACTAAGCCACGAGTAAACGAGTGCTGTGTTCGGGCACCGACCTGCTCTCAACGGATTGGCCGTACTCCCTCCTTCAGCTTCGCTCAACGCCAGCATCTTCACTCCCATCAATGACCGGCACGAGCACTTCATTTCGTCTAAGGAATGCAGGCGTGAAGGGGTCGTTGTAGTACCCATACTCAAATGGACCCTGAATACTGAGGCCCTTGTCCTCGATCCATTGTTGCAGCCGATTGGCGGCTTCATCGAAGCGGGTATCGCTCCAAACGCCAGAAAAGCGTATTGTTGCCATCAAACGCGTGGGCTCGGTCACAAGCGTTACATCCCCTGTAGGCGTAGGTGCGTCTTCCGCTGCGATACTAGACGGTAGGATAAAAGACACAGCCCACTTCTCGCCTGTTGGTTTCTGAACCACGGGAGCCGTCATGGCGATCTTCTCACCGACACGATCTTTGGCAAAGATGTACCGAGCCAACGGCGAGAAACCGGATTGGACTGAGCTACGCCGTGTACCCTCTCGCGTGACCTGCGCGAGGGTCATTTCTGGGTAACGTCGCACCTCGATATCACCATCCGCCTGCACCACTGAATAGGCTGGTGTTTCAACCGATCGTGTGGCTGCAAAATATGCGCCGCTTGCTGCGAGCGCGCCAACCGCGACGGTTCCGAGGACGATCATCTGCATCATGGTCACTGCTCCTCTATACGGCACGTCGGGCGCGCCCCCTTTGGTTTCTTTGAAAAAAGAATTATCCGCGTTGGTTGGCAACGTCTGAGCTCATCGTCGCGGACGATTCCAAGGTCCGCAGGACACTGGCGGCAATGTCGGTGCCCGATCGCCAAGCATCTTGAACTTTGGGACCACAACACCAGTCGCCGCCTGCCCAAAGCGTTCCGTGTGATAGAAATGGCTGACCGAGAGGTTTCTCCACTAGTCCGTAGCGCCACCCTTGCAAGCCCGCATGGCGAAGTTTGGAAGGAGCGACGCTGAGTGCGGAACAGAGCAGATCCACCATTCGCGTTTTGATCTCTGACCGATCAGCATCAATATGCGTCTCACTCCAATCCGGATGCGCCTGAGCCACCCATGTTTGATACGCCGTAGACCGACCTGGTTTCGAATTATTTTGCGCAATCCAAGTAAGCACTGCGTTTGCATCACGCCGTGTTACAAAAGGTGCAGGCGTGTCGCGGTCGAAGGCTGCCATCAAGGTCAAGCAAGGACGCATGACGGCACTGGTGGCCTGCTGAACGATCGCGTGTGTCTCACCCAAGATGGGTGCAAGTTGAGGTGCCGGGACTGTGACCACGACATGAGAGGCCGTCATTCTGCCCGCGCCTATCTCAATCTCCCAAAGGGCACCGCGCTCCACCACTGTCGTTACACGTGTGTTCAATGTGGCGTCGAGACCATGAGCCAAGGCCTTGGGCAACGCCGCCATGCCAGGCACACCAACGACGCGACTCGTCCGACCTCCTAGCTGCCACACATCCACGGCGCCTCGCCCGAGTTTTGCGATCCTCTCGGCGTCCTCACTTTGATCGAGGTATTGCGCACCGTGATCGAACGTAATGCTCTCGCCGGCGACATCCGCGCGTCTCGTTGCAACGCGCCCGCCGATTCCACGACCTTTGTCTATTAAACGGACGGGTACGCCAGCTGTTTGCAGTGCTCTAGCGCATGCGATGCCGGACATTCCTGCACCTATGACGAGGACGTCGGTCACATCAGCCCTGTTTTGTGGAGAATGGCGGGGATCTGTTTCTTGACCTTGAAGAACCCGGCCGTGGCAAAGGGCCAGATTGCGCTGTCCCAATCTCTGCGCCACTCGACCATGTCTATTCCCGCTTCGTCCAAGCCTCGCTCGGCTTCGAATATCCAATCCCGCAGCGGACCGGTGGGAATGTGGGGGGTCGCTATCTGTGTTGCGCCTAGGCGCGAGGCCCAGCGTGATAGATCAGTGGGTACGCCCGCTCGCAACTCTGTGGCTTCCAGAGTGATCCGCGATGCGGCGTCCCTTAGCGCGCCGTTCTCAAATTCCTCGACCAATGGTGAAACTGGTAGAGGCGAGCGCAAGTGGCTCGCGGAAAGCGTCGCACACCCAACGACACTCAGAGAGGAGAGGTCGAAATCTTCCGGGCGGCAATCTTCCTCTGTAATCAGTAACAGAGTTGGTTTGTTTGGATCAGGGGCCTGTACAGTGCGGAGCGGTGAAACGCTTGGCAGTCCATCAGGTTCTTCACCTTCAAGACCTTGGACGACTTCGGCAAGCTCTTTTGGGCGCGGATCAAAGCGGTTGTTGGTGAACTTGGCGATATTCCAGGCCTGCGCATGATATGGCTTGCCACGCGTGTGCAGACCGGCAACCCAACGCCAGCCCAGCGTGTTTGACGCAGGATCCCCGTCAATCAGATGCCGAAAAAAGAAGTCCGCGCCCAATCGCCAAGGCAATTCGAGCGTAAAGATCCAAATCGATGCAAACCACATGCGCGCGTGGTTGTGGATGTACCCGGTCTCGACCAACTCTTCGGCCCAGCTGTCAAAACAGTCGAGGCCGGTTTGGCCTGCTTCAGCAGCTTCTACACGTTGGCGATGGCCGCGATCCCGATCCACGGCCGTTAGATCCCTGACCAGGCCTTCTCGGTACTGGTCCCATACGACCGGCCGCCGTTCCATCCATCCTTTAAAGTAGCCACGCCAGATGACCTCCTGAATGAACTTCTCTGCTCCTTCCGGGCCATGCTCCTGCAAGGCTGTCGCGACCACATCTCGTTCCAGAACAAGACGCCGACGGAGGTATGGTGAGAGCATTGACACATCGCGGTGTTGGCCCGCCCCGCGATCATAATTGCGGCCATTGGTATACCGTTTGCCCATGCGCGGCGCGAATGCCCGAAGGGTGGCCTCGCCGGCTGCTCGTGTTGGCGCAATCAGCTTTCTGTTTGAATGATCAAGCGGCATAGGCTCCACCTCCTCGTAAACCGCGAGAAGTAGTCTGAAATGCCGGTGTGTCGAATTGTTGCGCGATCGACTGACCAGGGGCAGACGCCAATAATCACCTGCTCGAAGGATTGAGCTTACAACGCGATGTCCTAGCTCACTGCCAACGAGCAAAAAAACGAGTGACGGGTCATCTGGCTTGAAAACAGATACGGTAAACACGCGCAATTTGGTCGACGCCTACCTGCATCTGACGAAAGAAGTCCTTCCGTCTTTGGCGCGTCGTGGCGGACAGGATTGGCCGGTTCGCGAGGATCATTGCTTCCAGCGCATCGTTCTGGACACAATTTGTGGTGGCGTTTGGTATGATCACTTGGACCGGCCTGCTTACAAGAACCTCACACACGACCAAGCGCAATGTGCAGTCGATCTGTGTCGCGATATTGCGCAAGGGCGCGCAGACCTTCGACAGCTGAACAACCAATCATTGATCTGGCGCGGCAAGAGTCCTCCGCGGACGTGAACAGTCTTTGAGGAGTGGTCAGAGTGCCAAAGCGAACGTCGCTGAAGGATGCAAAACGGGTTGAGACCGCAGATGACTTGGACGACGTGGTTCAGGACAAGCGAGAGGGCTGGCGTGCAACGGCGGCGAAGGCCCGCCGCCGTCAGCGTCGATACACGAAACGAATGACCAATGAGATCGCGCGCCTGGCTCAAGAGGGCGTGGATAAAACTGACGAATGAGTGGGCATGGGTGACAGCAAGAACATGAAGAGCACAATCGAACTCAAGAATCTGGAGCTTGAGCCGTCTCTAGGAACATATGGTCCCGGCGATGTGGTTCCTGACGTTCACCTCCTTGATCTCAAGCTGACAATCGATCCGAAGTGGGTTCTTATCGATACCGATGGCATGGACCGGGTGTTTGATTATGATCCGCTGATTGCGGAGATCGATCGTCTCGCGAGCGACGGGCATTATCACACGCAAGAGCGGCTGATGACGCGAATTGTTGCGGCCTGCGCGGCATATGCAGCGATCGACGCGGTCGATATCTGCCTCAGTAAGCGCCCGGTCCTGCGGGACAGTGGCGAACTCGGGGTCCGATTGACTGTTGAGAGCGAAGGGCTTGCAGCAGTTCGTTCAACGTTTCCCGCGAGCTGAAGCCAACCAAAAGGCAAAACCAGTGGAAGTGCGACCCTTCGTCGTGAACTCTCGATTTCTCGGCGTTCACTCTAGCTCGCAAGATATGGCTTTCGGTCGCAACACTCCTTTCGACAGGCTTCTGGCACTGGTCCTTGGGCTTCTCAGGATGCCGCCTGGGCGGCGGCGCATCAGCATCGCCTTTGCGTATGGCCTCATGTGCCATGTCGTATTCGCGTTGGCTGTTGGGGCGATGATTTTGGCCATGTTCTTTGGGATGAGTGAAAGCCTTGGGCGCGTCCCGGAACCCTGGTCTTATCTGGCAAACGGATTCTTGGTCCTTCAGTTCCCCTTGATGCACTCGCTTTTGCTCAGCGCACGCGGCAGCAAACTACTGAATTGGTTTGCACCGGCAGACTACGCACGAACCCTGAGCACGACGACGTACGCGATGATCGCCTCCCTCCAGCTTCTGATGCTGTTTGCGTTGTGGACCCCGAGCGGTGTGGTTTGGTGGCGCGCCGAAGGCGCAGGTTTCTATGTCATTTGCGCACTCTATGCAGCGTCGTGGCTCCTGCTCATCAAGGCGAGCTATGATGCCGGGGCAGAGGTGCAGTCGGGCGCACTTGGCTGGATGTCACTGGCTCAAGGTAAGAAGCCAGTCTTCCCGGGTATGCCGACAACGGGACTATTCCGAGTTATCCGGCAACCGATCTACGTCTCCTTTGCCCTGACACTATGGACCGTCCCCGTTTGGACGCCTGATCAGTTGGCGCTTGCGGTGACGTTGACCGCCTATTGCCTCCTTGCCCCCAGGCTCAAGGAAAACCGCTTCGAAAAAAGATATGGGGCGCAGTTTCGAGCGTATCAGAGTCAGGTTCCTTACGCCGTGCCGTATCTGAAAGGATCAAGAAAACATGACCAGCATTCCTCGTAATGATCTCTCCATCTATGACCGTGTCGCCGATCAATGGTGGTCAGATGAGGTGCGCTGGGTCCGTACTCTCAAAAACCTCGTGCCTGGCCGCCTTGCTTGGTTCGGCCGCCACATTGATTGGACGGACAAAGACGTTCTCGATCTCGGATGCGCCGGAGGTTTCATGGCCGAAGCATTGGTCACAAAGGGAGCGCGGGTGACAGGCATTGACCCTGCTGAAGATGCCATCGAAGCTGCACGAAGCCGGGCAACCCTGGTTGGTCAAGAGATACAATATGACGTTGGTGTTGGTGAGGCGCTCCCGTATGAAGACGCGGCTTTCGATGCGGTCGTCTGTGTCGATGTCTTAGAGCACGTCAGTGATTTAACGCAGGTGGCCGCGGAGGTTGCTCGCGTGTTGCGTCCTGGCGGTATGTTTCTGTACGACACGATCAACAGAAACCCGGTGTCCAGGCTGGCAACCATTACTGTCGCTGAAAACATCCTTGGTCTTCTGCCAAAAGGGACACACGATCCCGAGCTCTTCATCAAGCCGAAGGAGTTGGTGCGCGAACTCACGGACGCCAGTCTTGTTGCTGGACCTCAGACCGGACTTGGCCCGCGCGGCATCAATCGAAAAGGCGACTTTGTCTTTGGGCCGCTCCCCCTCAAGTCTCTCATCTACATGGGAATAGCGAAGAAACCGGAGGGTCCGAAATGACTGAGGTTGCGCTTCTGACGACAGCCCTCCTGTTCGGAGGAATGGTATTATACTCTTTCGGGTTTGCCGCATTTGTGTTCAACGCATTGCCTGCCGAAACAGCCGGGCCACTCATCCGACGTGCTTTCCCACACTTCTATTTGTTTGTGTTGGGCACCTCAGCACCGGCAGCTGCGGTAGTCGCTTTTTCCGACGATTGGATCTCGGCGAGCCTGCTCGCAGTCATTGCGCTAACCACCGTGTATGCAAGGCAAGTCCTTATGCCCGCAATAAACGCGGCTACTGACACAAAAAGGAAGGGCCGCTTCAAGGCCCTCCACGGTCTTTCTGTGCTCATCACACTGGCCCACATCGGTGCAGCTGGCGCGGTCATTGTTCGTTTGGCGAATACCTAAACCGGGTTCTGTGCCCCAGCAAAGAACATAAGCCGGCCTGACGGGTCGTAGATCGGCCGGATGCGGAGTCTGTTCACGAAAGCCGTGCCGTCTTTGCGGTAGTTCAGAATGTCGATCGTGAAGCGGGTCTCTGCCTTCAACCCTTGACGGATGGCTTCAATGGCATGTGGGTTGGTTCCAGGCCCCTGTAGAAAGCGGCAATTCTGTCCGATTGCTTCTTCCGGCGCGTAACCAGTTTGTGTCTCGAATTCGTCGCTGACATAGATCATCGGGTTGTCAGGCTGAAACGGGTCCGAAAACACAACACTCATTTCTCTTTCATCGGCTTCCAGCAGGGCGCGTAGTTCTGCCTGACTTAGGGTGCTTTGGCCAAGTAAGTCGGTAGTCATTATTCGAAGACCTCCTTCGCAGGATTTGTGAGCTGCACAAATACCATTGCTCGATCCTATGCCGCTGCTCGGCTCGGAAATTTGAGGAAACGGCCCACGTTCAAGGTAGCCTGAACAGCCACGACGTCTAAGAAGTTGGAGACGTCGTGGAAGCTTCCGGGGACCGCTAAGCAGTTGGTTCCACTCCCAATAGCCGCTAGCGCCCCATCCGGATTGTCTTCGACTGACAGCACATGGTGAGCTGGGACTTTCAGCTGATCAAGAGCGTAAAGATATGCGTCAGGATGGGGCTTGGGGCGGGCGACAAGACCGCTATGCACGACCAATTCGAAAACGTCCTCTGGAATTCCGAGCTTCTCAAGCAACTGTCTCACGTTGTCTTGGCTCGTTGAAGTGACAAGAGCCAGCTTGCCGTCGTTAGACTTCACATACTCGATTGCTTCAATGACACCAGGTCGAGGCTCTACGATCCTAGAACGTAAAAGGTTGCGGTAGATTTCAGACTTCAGCCGATGGAGTTCGGCCGCATCGACCAGATCTCCCCTCACTTTAGCATAGTATAACACACGATCGTACCCGCCAGCACTTAGGAGCATTCGCTTATAGTCGCAAACAGACCACCGCCAATCCAAAGCCGACTGGGCGAACGCCTCGTTATAGGCTTCGAGTTGAAGACTTGACGTCTCTGCCAGAGTACCGATGGAACCGAAAAAGAGTGTATGCATGCCAACCCGCCTATTGTGTGCTGTGGGCAGATGGATCGGCCAAGGTAAAAGTCAACGACGGTTCAGTTGGTGATCCGCTCTATGCTGGTGGGTTTGAGCAAAGGATGCCGGCTTGAACTCGGTGGGTCACCGCGGCTTGCAATTTGTGATCGCACCAAATGCCCCATCGGACGGGCTGCGCCGTAGCATCGACACCCATACGCAAAGGGCCGCTGCGGGCCGATTACGCCGCCTGATTAGCTAAACGACCGGAAAGTATGCTGCATAATCCGGTTTCCGGTCGGCTCAACAGCACTGTTAAAACTATAGCTCAGGCCATGACCGATGAGGCAAGTATGGGCGATGCCATGTTATGAAGCCGCATAGTGTACCGGCGAGAAACCCGCCTACATGCGCCTCCCAAGCAATATTGCCAGGACTGGCGAGCGTCAGCGCCACGTTGATCGCCAGAAAAGCGAGCCCATTTTGGACAACCGGCATCAGGCTGTCGCGGCGCGCACATCGGTCGAGGATCTCCCACAGCGCCACGGTTCCCAAGAAGCCGAAGAGCACGCCGGAGGCCCCAATGGACGGTGTGCCGGAACTGGCGAGCGCCGCAAACAAACCGCCAGCCCCCAGCGCCGACAATCCTGCAATCGGCCAGAATGCCGCCTTTCCAACTCGATCAACGATGATAGGCCCCAACCACAACAGGCCCACCATGTTCATGAAGAGGTGCAACGGCCCCCCGTGCAGGAAGGCCGTGGTGCCAAACATGAAAACGGGTTGGCCCGCAAAAGCCGGGGTGGCCCCTTTCAAAAGGTCCGGCCAGAAGCCTCCAACTGCAACGAGAAAGCCGCGCATGCTGGCACCATATCCGGCCAGCATGCCAGCCAGCGCGACAATCTCGAAAAACACGCACGCGAAGAGGAACAGCTTCACCGGTTGTGGTTGTAGAGCCCATGGAACAGGCACGTGGTCACCCCGTCATGCGTTGTCTTCAGCCGTACGCTGCTGCGGGACGGCTACCATAATTGTTGCCGCGCAACAGGAAAAAGGCCGACAAACCCAGTGCCATCACTTGCAGGTCGGCGATGGTCAACGCGCCCCAGTAGAAAAACGCGATGACGCCCAGGACCGCGGCAACACCTGCAAACCCGCCACCGCGTGTCAGCACGTCACCGATCAAGCGCAGCTCGCCAAGCGCGGGTCGCCACGTCTCAAAAATGCCGCCGAGGATCAGGGCAACAGCGCCCAGAACTTCTGCGAAGGCAGCCAGGATGTAGAGCACCGCGGGAACACCATAATCACCCGGTGCAACCAGTGCGCCAGGGAATTTCTGCAGACCGTAGTACATCAGCAAACCGGCCAGCGGAATGCGGATGGCCCAGTGTGCGAAACGGTCGGACCAGGAGAATCCGGGCACATACCCGGTCGATGTCGCCCGGTTGAACATCGCACGGGCCGTGTCGCGCAAGCGCGCGGTATTCTGCGAGTAATCGATATCCGTCGGCATTGAGTATCCTTTCGTATCGTCTTTCATCTCCGGCGCGCTGACATGTGCGAGCATGACGTCGCGCCGTGGAGGTTGGCTAGTTAGCGAGGTGTTCGAGAAAGCAAGGTCGGAAGCGCGACCAAACGACGCGAATGGTGCCGCACCTCACGCTGTCGTGAACGTTTGTGAGGACCGGCCTGAACGTGGGCTCAGGCCATAGTCTCACGCGCGCGACATGAACTTGCGTCCCGCCAGCGGATGGCTGCGTCAGACCGTCGCCATCGCACAAACAACGGCAGAATTCGCGCCATCGCGCCATAGGTGCTGGCCCACACGAAAGGAAAGGAAAGTCACATGAAACGCTTTGCAACAGCTGCACTTCTGCTGACGGCGTCGATCTCTCCGGCCTTTGCAGAGACCATCGAGGTCGAGATGCTCAACAAGAACGATGCGGGTGACCGTATGGTCTTCAGCCAGGAGCTGATCCGCGCAGAAGTCGGTGACGTGATCCGCTTTGTGCCCACCGACAAGGCGCACAATGCGCAATCCGTCAAAAATGCTCTACCCGCCGGGCAGGAGCCGTTCCGCGGCAAGATGAACCAAGCCGTGGAGTACGTCGTCACGGAAACGGGACTGACGGCGGTCATCTGCGCCCCGCACCAATCCATGGGAATGGTGGCGCTTGTGGTGGTCGGTGACGACCTCAGCAATGCGGAGCAAATCCTGGACGCGCGTATCCCGGGCAAGGGTGGCAAGAAGATCGCGGACCTTGTCGAAGAGGCACGGTCCACCATCGCAGCTGAAACCGTAGAACCGACCGGCAACAGCTGATCAACGGTGCGCCAAGGGCAGCGGGTCCATGATCCGCTGTCCTAAGCGCCCCGACCGATCCAAAACCCAGTTGAAAACGAAAGCAACACCATGCTTGAGACACTCATACTTGTTGCACTTGGCCTGACCGCCGTGGTGGTCGCCGTCACTCTGCGCGCCGACCGCGCGCGGCGCAGTTCCCAGCGCGTCGCCATTCCGGTGACGTCCGAGCGGCGCGACAAGCGCCGTACGCCGCGGTGACCAAACCCAAACCGCCGTCCACGTTCCGCCGCAAGGCCGTCCGTGCCGTGGCCATCGCATTCATTGCGCCCGTCATCGCGGGAAGTGTCGCAGGCATTGCCCTTGCGGCGGTGCTGAACCTCTAGGTTCGTCGCACCGCTCAACCAGCCTATCTGATGCAACCTGGCGTGCGCGCGATTGCGACCGGTCCGCCTGTGAAAGAACGGTACCCACATGACCCATTCCAGCTTCAAACCGCGCTTCCGCCTGTGGCTCTTGGCTTTGCTGTCTCTGGCCGTCGGCATGCTGGTGACCACCGACGCGGCGGCCCATGTGCGCTGGTTTGTCGATGCCTACGCCACGGTTGAAACCTTTGAACCCTACAGCCTGACGGATACTGCGGTGCTTGTCTGGATCGCCGTCGCGCTTCTGCTGGTCGGAGCCTCGGTCGCGCTCGACATGCGCCTGCCGAATGTGCGCATCGTCGACACCAAGACGCGGCACGATTTTATCGAACTTCTGCGCGTGTTCACCGGCATGTCCATGCTGTTGACCGCGTATGAGGGTGCGGTTGTGGCTCCTCATCTGATTGCATTCGGTCCGTTCGGCACCCTGCTGCTCTTTGCGCAGGCGGGCATCGGGATCTTGCTCATCGCGAACCGTTTCGTGCGCCACGCGGCGATCCTGATGGTCCTGTTGCATCTGGGTCTTGCGATCAAGTTCGGGCTACTGGCGGCCTTCGAATATTTGATCATGGTGGCCATTGCGGTCTTTTTGCTGATCAACAACCTACCGACGGTCGCGCTGCGGGAGCGGTTCAAACCCTATTCCGTCGACCTGCTGCGGATCCTGACCGGGATCTCGCTCATCACGCTCGGCTTTTCTGAAAAGCTGTTGGGCGCGATGATGGCCGAAAGCTTTCTTGCGCAATACCAGTGGAACTTCATGAACGAGCTGGGGTTTGAATTCTTCACCGACCGCCTCTTTGCGCTGTCGGCCGGTGTGATCGAGGTCGTATTTGGCGTGATCCTTGTCCTTGGCACCACAACCCGGCTCAATGTTCTGGCGTTCTCCGTCGTTCTGTTTGCGTCCAACGTGCTGTTCCTGATCCAGGGCGAGAACGAAGCGGCGATGGTCGAGTTCATCGGCCACATGCCCGTGATCGGCGTTGCCCTTATCCTGCTACTGCTCGGGGCGGGTCAGCGGCTGAAGGTCACGAACGTCCTGCCGCAACGCCGCATCAACACCGCCACCACAACCGTGCGGGTACCTGCCGATGTCTGATATTTCACTCCGATTGCCCTACCTGATCTACCTCAGCATCGGGTCGCTGTTGCTGGGCGTTTTGGTGGCACCCGCCTTTCGCGACATGCCGCCTGAAGAGGCACCTGTGGCGCAGGGTGCGGCGGCGCATGACGCGATGCACGGGTCGATCGAGGTATCTCCCGTCGGGGCACCGGAGGTCGCGATGGATATCACCAAGGACCCCATGGGCGGGTGGAACATCACCCTGCGGACCGGGAATTTCGCCTTCACGCCCGCGGCGGTGAACCAAGCACACACGCCCAACACCGGCCACGCGCATCTCTATGTCGATGGGGTCAAGATGGCGCGCCTTTATGGGCCCCATTTCCACATGCCGGACCTCGCACCGGGCCAGCACGAGGTCACCGTCGCGCTCAGCAGCAATGACCATGCACTCTACATGGTCGACGGCGTCCGCATCGAAGCCCGGGCCATCGTGATGCAGGGCGACGTGCCTGTGTCCGGCAGTTGAACGGATGCCTCGAAAATCCTGGAGAATACCTTGGACAAGCTCATCTTGATCATCGGTGCCACGTCGGGCATTGGAAAACTTTGCATGGAAACGGCGCTGAACCGCGGTCTTACCGTGCGTGCGTTTGCACGATCTGCCGACACACTTGCAGAGCACCCCGAGCTGGAGCTCATGGCGGGGGACGCGCTGAACGCGGACGACATTGCCAAGGCGCTTGACGGTGTGCGGGCCGTTGTAGTCGCCTTGGGCATTCGCGAACGCGTGGCCATGCTGTGGGATGAGGAAACGCTCTTTTCGCGCAGCACCGAAATTCTGCTGGCCGAGATGCAAAAAACGGATGTGTCACGACTGCTCGTCGTTACGGGCTTCGGCGCGGGTCGCAGCCGGTCGGCCATGAGTTTGCTGGAACGGCTGGGTCACAATGCGGTTCTCGGACGAGTTTACGCCGACAAGAAGCGGCAAGAAGCTATGATCATGGCGAGCCCCCTCGACTGGACCATTGTCCGCCCTGTGATCCTCACCAACCGCCCCGCCTCAGGCAAGCTGAAGGTGCTCGAAGACCCATCGTCGTGGCGCAACGGGCTTGTCGCGCGGGCCGATGTTGCCGCCTATCTTGTCGACGCAGCGGAGCAGAACCTGCATGTGCAAAAGGATGTTGTGCTGACCCGTTGATCTATCGGTTCAATCGGCATTTCCTGGCCTTGGGCAACAGCAAATGCTGTGCGGCATAAAAATGTCGACGCAGGGACGGCATCGCCTTCGCGCCACGACCAGGTTTGTGTGCGTCAGGTCATTCGGTATGCCGGTAACCTGTAAGCTGCAGCGTAAGACCGGCGTGTTGAATAGCTAATAGTCTATAGAATTTGAAAGCGTGTTTGGCTTTCTAGAAACGCCGCCACTTGCTCGAGGCAGTCAGACGACGTGCGCACGACCGGGAAAGACCAATCCGGATCGCGAATGCAGACGCAACAGAGAGACATGCGTTTTCGTGCGCTACGTGTTGCCATGTA
>JBCCYF010000122.1:0-13749 GCA_039190275.1 Pseudomonadota bacterium
CACCTGGAACGTCAGCGTGGTGGCTTGGGGTTTGTTGGCGGTCCGGGCGAGACCCAGATCGAGGCAGACCGCCGTGCCTTGGACGAGCGGATACAACAAATCCGACGTGCGTTGAGCAAGGTTGTAAAGACACGGTCCCTGCATCGCGCGGGGCGTGCCAAGGTGCCGTTTCCGGTCGTTGCGCTGGTCGGATACACCAATGCTGGGAAGTCGACGCTGTTTAACCAGATCACCGGTGCCGCCGCGCTGGCAGAAGATATGCTCTTCGCAACACTTGACCCGACAATGCGTGGTCTGACCCTGTCAGGAGGGCAGCGTATCATCCTGTCCGATACAGTGGGGTTCATCTCAGACCTGCCCACACAGCTGGTCGCGGCTTTTCGCGCGACGCTGGAAGAGGTTTTGGACGCCGATGTGATCATTCACGTGCGCGATATCGCACATCCCGAAACCGAAGCCCAAGCCGCAGACGTCCTGACGATTCTGTCCCAGCTGGGTATCGACGATGTCAGACGTGAGGGACTGATTGAGGTGCTGAACAAGACCGACCTGCTTGACGAGGCGGCCCTGGACGCGGTCGAACGCCGCTCTGGGCGCGCGCAGCGGAAGATTGCGGTTTCCGCGCTGACAGGTAACGGCATCCCGGACTTGCTGGCCCTGATCGAACAGGAACTTGAGCCGCCAAAAATCCGCGCGGAACTTACCTTGGGGTTTGCGGAGGGCAGGGCGCGCGCTTGGCTGTTTGAACAAAAGGTCGTGCACAGCGAAGCTCAGTCCGATGACGGATACCGGTTGCAGGTAGAGTGGACGGAAAAGCAGCGATCACATTTCAGGTCGCTTATGAACGACATGAAGCAAGATACTAATTTATCATGACTTTCATCACGTCTTGAATGGGTTCCCGATCGCCGTTGATACGGATCCAGTCCGGCATATTGGATCGGAACCACGTCCGCTGACGCTTGGCATATTGACGGGAGGAGACGACGGCTTGCTCCTCGGCTTCCTGCAGTGTGAGGCGACCCTCCAGATGTTCCAACAGCGGCGCCGCTCCCAGTGCCCGTGAGGACGGCAGAGTAGGGTCCCAACCACTGCGTTGCGCCGCAACCTCGTCCAACACGCCTGCCTGCACCATGCGCCGAAATCGCAACGCAATCCGTTCAGCCAGCACCGATGGATCAAAGAACAGGACGACGTGCAGAGTGGTATCATTTGGAATCAACGCTTTAGGCTGGTTTCTTTGCCAATCCGATAAGGCTGTTCCGGTTGTTCTGTGAACCTCCCACGCGCGTTGAAGGCGCATGCCATTTGCACGGTCGACACGCTGGTACAGGACCGGATCATGCGTCGCAAGGTATGTCCGAAACGCCTCCAATCCCCCTGCGCGCAGCCGGTCGCCCTCGGCCCGGATGGTTGGGGGTATGGGGGGAATTTCAGCCAATCCACGTGTCAAAGCGGACAGGTACAGCCCTGTTCCGCCAGTAAAAATCAGCGGACCTTCCGGGCGCGGCACTTCGGCAACCTCTCGCAGCCAATGACCGACCGAGTATGTGGCGTCGGCGGGAATGTGGCCATACAGATGGTGCGGCGCGCGCGCCAGATCGGCATCGTCAGGCCGTGCAGTGAGGATCCGCCAGCAATCATAGACTTGTAGCGCATCCGCATTGACCACAGCGCCGCCAAACCGTTCGGCCAGCGCCACTGCCAGAGCGGATTTTCCCGAGGCGGTCGGCCCGGCAATCACGATGTTTTCATATGGCGCTTGAGACATGCGCCTTATGTGATTGAGGACATTGCGAAAGTCCAGATGGATAAGAAACAGCTTTAGCCGCAGTAGAAAACCGCTAGGGTACCGCGGCCGAAACACGACAGCAGTAGAGATCCACCCGGAACCACAATGAACCCTATCGAACTGGTGATATTCGATTGTGATGGCGTGCTGATCGACAGCGAGGGTTTGAGCGCCGAGGTGTTGCTCGCGTTGCTCGCAGACCAGGGCCTGACGCTGGACTTTGACTACTTCTGTGTGAATTTCGTCGGGCGCAGTTTTCATACGGTCGCGGATGACATACGGCGCACCTTTGACATGGATCTGCCGATAGGTTTCGAGGACGCCTATAGGACCAAGCTGTTGGAGGCGTTCGAGGCTCGGTTGCAGCCCACTCCGGGGATAAAGGAAGCTGTTGCGCGGCTGAGGCCCGCCTATTGTGTCGCCACCAGCAGCAGCCCGAAACGCGCGCACAACAGCTTGCGGATCGCCGGACTGACGGAGGTGTTCGGCGCAAATGTCTTCACCGCCTCGCAGGTGAATCTGGGGAAACCGGCGCCGGATCTGTTTCTGTTTACGGCCGAACAGATGGGAGTCGACCCGGCCGCATGTCTGGTGATCGAAGACAGTCTGCCGGGGATCGATGCGGCGGTTGGCGCGGGGATGGAGGTCCTTCGATTTACCGGCGGCGCACATCTGCGAAACCGCCGCCTGAAGCACCGGATGACGATTCGGACTTTTGACAATTGGCCAGATCTGTTCCAATTGATGCCGTCACTGGAAGCAAGGTAGTTAAGTGCAATGGACGACTCGGCCCGCATCGCCACGCCGGACACCGGACGGCTTGACGATGCCGCGCGGGCAGGGTGGCTGTACTACGTTGCAGGCAACACCCAGGACGAGATCGCGCGCAAACTGGGGGTGTCTCGTCAGTCAGCTCAGCGTTTGGTATCGCTTGCGGTCAGCAAACGCCTGATCAAAGTGCGTTTGGATCATCCGGTGGCCCGATGTATGGAGCTGGGCCAGACCCTGTGCGAGCGCTTCGGCCTCAAGACCTGCGAAGTCGTGCCCAGTGATCCTGATGCGCCGGGTCTGTTGGCGGGTATTGCCATTGCGGGGGCTGCCGAAATGGAAAGGGTGCTCAAATCCCGCGAGCCCAAGGTCATCGGCATCGGTACGGGTCGCGCGCTGCGGGCCTGTATCGAGTATCTACCGCAGATGGATTGCCCGCAGCACCGGATCGTTTCGCGGTTGGGCAACATGATGTCCGATGGCTCGGCCACACCCTATAACGTGGTCATCCGTATGGCCGAACGCGTGCAGGCGCGGCACTACCCGATGCCGCTGCCGGTGCTTGCCGGATCGGTCGAGGAATTGCGCGTGTTGCACAGTCTGGAGCCGGTCCGTAATTCGTTAGAGTTGTGCAAGGCCGCGGATGTCACCTTTGTGGGAATTGGCCAAGTGGACCTGACGGCGCCGATATTGCTGGACGGTTTCATGACCGCACAGGATGTGCGGGCCGTGCAGGCCGCCGATGCGGTGGGTGAGATCACAAGCTGGGTCTATGACGCCAACGGGCGCATCCTGTCGAACGGTTTTAACAGCCGGGTTGCCTCGGCCCCGCTGGTGCAGGCGGGAGAACGCCCTGTTATCGGAATTGGCTCGGGTCTGGCAAAAGTACCCGCATTTCTTGGCGCATTGCGCGGTCGGCTGATCAATGGCCTGATTACCAACGAAGACACGGCTGAAGCGATCCTTTTGGGATAACATACCGATTTCTAATGGTTAAATTTTGAAACCAGTCGCAGGACGCATGCCGTCTTGACTAGAATCACCTGCTGTGTGAGTAATTGCCCACAAGATAAGCAAATGCTCCAGCAGCATTGGGAGGACATGATGACACCAACACTCCGCGCCCTATTGGGCGCTACGGCGCTCTGTGCCGTAGGCGCGACCGCGCAGGCCGATAGCCACGCCACCACCATCACTATCGCGACTGTAAACAACGGCGATATGGTGCGCATGCAGGGTTTGACCGAAGATTTTACGGCCAAGCACCCTGACATCACGCTGGAATGGGTGACACTTGAGGAGAACATCCTGCGGCAGCGGGTCACCACGGATATCGCGACCAAGGGCGGCCAGTATGACGTGATGACGATTGGCACCTACGAAGTGCCGATCTGGGCAAAGCAGGACTGGCTGACGTCGCTGAATGACCTGCCCGCGGACTATGACATCGATGACATCCTACCGGCGATCCGGGGCGGGCTGAGCGCCGACGGCGAGCTTTATGCCGCACCCTTTTATGGCGAGAGTTCCATGGTCATGTACCGCACCGACCTGATGGAAGCGGCTGGAATGGAAATGCCGGATGCCCCGACTTGGGACTTCATTCGCGACGCTGCGGCGGCGATGACGGACAAGGAGAACGAGGTTTACGGCATCTGCCTGCGTGGCAAGGCCGGCTGGGGTGAGAACATGGCCTTTTTGACGGCCATGAACAATTCTTTCGGCGGCAAATGGTTCGACGAAGAGTGGAACGCGCAGTTCGATGGCGACGCCTGGTCAAGTACGCTCAACTTCTACATCGACATGATGAACGAATCCGGCCCTCCGGGTGCGTCGAACAACGGGTTCAACGAGAACTTGACCCTGTTCCAGACCGGCAAGTGCGGCATGTGGATTGATGCAACCGTTGCGGCATCCTTTGTGACCAACCCCAACGACAGCGAAGTTGCCGACAGCGTTGGTTTTGCGCTGGCACCGGACAACGGTTTGGGCAAGCGCGGCAACTGGCTCTGGGCATGGTCGCTGGCCATCCCGACGTCAACCGATGCGCCAGATGCAGCCAAGGCGTTCGTTGCCTGGGCGACATCCAAGGACTATCTGGCGCTTGTGGCCGAGAACGAAGGCTGGGCCAACGTCCCGCCGGGCACCCGTACATCGCTGTATGAGAATCCCGAGTATGCCGCGGTTCCCTTTGCGCAGATGACCCTGGACAGTATCAATTCGGCCGATCCCACCAATCCATCCGTGGATCCGGTGCCCTATACCGGAGTTCAGTTTGTTGCGATCCCCGAGTTTCAGGGCATTGCCACGGCTGTCGGGCAGCAGTTCTCGGCCGCGCTGGCCGGAACGACCAGCGTGGAAGACGCTTTGGCCAATGCGCAGCAGTTGACCGACACCGAGATGGAAGACGCCGGCTACAAGTAAGCCGCCGACGTCAACCTCCCAGAGCGGGGCCGTTCAGGCGACTGGCCCCGCTCACGCCCGCTTCGCAGCGGTATGACAGCGAAAAAACTCACTATAACCGGATCGGGCCCAAGCCCGGCGAACGAGGGAGTTAACAGATGTCCACACAGCAGTCCCGTGCCTCTGCCAGGTACATGATCGCCCCGGCAACGGTGTTGCTGCTGGCATGGATGCTGGTGCCGCTGTGCATGACGCTTTACTACTCCTTCCGCCGGTATCGCCTGCTGACACCCGAGCGGACAGGTTGGGTGGGCTTTCGAAACTACGAAAGCTTTCTGACCAACCCGGCGTTCATCGATGCCTTCTTCAACACGTTGATCTTGGTGGTCGGCGTCCTGGTGATCACGGTGGTACTCGGCGTTCTTCTGGCCTTGCTGCTGGATCAGCCGATGTTCGGGCAGGGGATCGTGCGTGTCCTGGTGATTGCGCCTTTCTTTGTGATGCCGACAGTGTCTGCGCTGGTGTGGAAGAATATGTTCATGAACCCGGTCAACGGCCTGTTCGCCTATGGCGCCAAGGCCGTGGGGTTGCAGCCCTATGACTTTCTCAGTCAGGCCCCGCTCGCCTCGATTATCGGTATCGTGAGCTGGCAGTGGTTGCCCTTTGCGACGCTGATCCTGCTGACCGCGATCCAGTCCCTGGACAGTGAGCAGCTTGAAGCAGCAGAAATGGACGGCGCAGGGCCGCTGAGCCGGTTCTTCTTCATAAAATTACCGCACCTGTCGCGCGCTATAACCGTTGTCATTCTGATCCAGACGATTTTTCTGTTGTCGATATTCGCCGAGATCCTGGTGACCACCAACGGTGGACCGGGCACAGCCAGTACAAATCTGACCTATCTGGTCTATGCGCAATCCTTGCTGCAATACGATGTCGGCCGCGGATCCGCCGGCGGTGTTGTGGCCATCATCCTCGCCAATATTGTCGCGATCTTCCTGATGCGGATGATCGGCAAGAACCTGGACGCTTGACCCATGGCCCGTGCAATTACACCCCGTAGGAAACTGATCGTCACCGCAGCGGCATGGTCCATTGCAATCCTGATCTTCTTCCCGATCTTCTGGACCATTCTCACCAGCTTCAAGACCGAGGCTGAGGCAATCGCAGACCCGCCATCGCTGTTTGCCTTCGACTGGACGCTGGAGAACTATTCTGTCGTGCAGGAGCGCTCAAACTACTTTCTGCACTTCTGGAACTCGGTGGTTTTGTCGGTTGGCTCGACCCTTCTTGGGTTGGCGATCGCGATCCCGGCGGCATGGTCGATGGCCTTTGTGCCCGGGCGGCGGACCAAGGATGTTCTGATGTGGATGCTGTCGACCAAGATGCTGCCGTCGGTTGGTGTTCTGGTCCCCATCTACCTGATCTTCCGCGACCTCGGATTACTGGACACCCGCATCGGACTGGTCATTGTTCTGACCCTGATTAACCTGCCGATCATCGTCTGGATGCTTTATACCTACTTCAAGGAGATCCCGGGTGAAATCCTTGAGGCCGCGCGAATGGACGGCGCGACGCTGCGGTCGGAAATCATCTATGTCCTGACTCCGATGGCAGTTCCGGGCATCGCCTCGACGCTGTTGCTGAACATCATCCTGGCGTGGAACGAGGCGTTCTGGACACTGAACCTGACCGCAGCCAAAGCCGCGCCGCTGACAGCGTTCATTGCCAGTTATTCCAGCCCCGAGGGACTGTTTTATGCCAAGCTGAGCGCGGCCAGCACCATGGCCATCGCCCCCATCCTGATCATGGGATGGTTCTCACAGAAACAGCTCGTCCGGGGCCTCACATTCGGAGCGGTAAAGTAATGGGCACAATCACACTCCAACAGATCACCAAGAGCTTTGGCGACGTTCAAGTTATCCCGCCGCTGGACCTTGATATCAATGACGGCGAGTTTGTCGTGTTTGTCGGACCATCGGGCTGTGGAAAATCGACACTGCTGCGGCTGATCGCCGGCCTCGAAGATGTGACCTCGGGGTTGATCCAGATTGACGGGCGCGATGCAACCGAGGTGCCACCCGCCAAGCGCGGCCTGGCGATGGTGTTCCAGTCCTATGCACTCTACCCGCATATGACGGTTCGCAAGAACATCGCTTTCCCGTTGCGGATGGCCAAGATGGATCAGGCCGCGCAGAACGCCAAGGTCGAGGCTGCGGCCAGTGTATTGAACCTCACCGACTACCTGGACCGGCGCCCCGGCCAACTGTCAGGCGGTCAGCGCCAGCGCGTGGCGATCGGCCGCGCTATCGTTCGCGAGCCGGCTGCATTCCTTTTCGACGAGCCGCTGTCTAACCTGGACGCGGCGCTCAGGGTCAACATGCGTCTCGAGATAAGCGAGTTGCACAACACACTGGCAACCACGATGATCTATGTGACCCATGACCAGGTCGAGGCGATGACCATGGCCGATAAGATCGTCGTGCTGCAGGCCGGTGTGATCGAGCAGGTGGGGTCGCCCCTGGAGCTGTACCACCGCCCGCGGAACCGGTTTGTCGCTGGGTTCATCGGTTCGCCCAAAATGAACCTGATCGACGGAGCCGAGGCGGGCAAGCACAACGCCACAAGCATCGGCATTCGCCCCGAGCATGTTGACGTCTCAAAGACCGACGGACTTTGGCGCGGACGGGTCGGTGTGGCAGAACATCTGGGCTCGGATACATTTGTTCACGTCCATGACACCGGACTTGTTGATATGCTCACGGTCCGTATCCCCGGCGACATTTCGGTCAGTCACGGAGATGATATCTATTTGTCGCCCGATCCGGAGAAGATGCATCGATTTGGCGCGGACGGATTGCGGTTGGAATGACGCGGCTGGGCGGTAAGACGGCCCTGATCACCGGCGCGGCGCAAGGCATCGGGCTTGCCTTTGCCAAAGCTTATGCAGACGCGGGCGCTCAGGTTATCCTTGCCGACATCAACCTTCCCGCGGCACGGGCTGCAGCAGAGGATATCGGCCCGGCGGCATCTGCGGTTTTGCTTGACGTGACCGATAGCGACAGCATCGCGCAGGCTGTTGCGGAGGCGGTCGAACGCCATGGCGGTATCGACATCCTGGTCAACAATGCCGCCCTGTTTGATCTCGCGCCGGTCCTTGAGGTCGAGCGGGAAAGCTACCGGCGGCTGTTTGCTGTAAACGTCGAGGGGATGTTTTTCACCCTGCAGTCCGTGGCGCAGTCAATGGTCAACCGGGGGCAGGGGGGGAAGATCATCAATATGGCCAGCCAAGCGGGCCGGCGCGGAGAGGCGCTTGTCAGTATTTACTGCGCGACCAAGGCCGCGGTGATCAGCATGACACAGTCCGCGGGCCTGGACCTGATCAAATACGGGATCAATGTGAACGCGATCGCCCCGGGTGTGGTCGACGGAGCCCATTGGGATGCGGTAGATGCCTTGTTCGCGAAGCACGAGGGTTTGGCCCCGGGCGAGAAGAAGACGCAGGTTGGCGCGTCAATTCCCTATGGGCGGATGGGCACCGCAGCGGACCTGACCGGAATGGCGCTCTTCCTCGCGTCATCCGATGCCGACTATGTGGTCGCTCAAACCTACAATGTCGATGGCGGGAACTGGATGAGTTGATGGCCATTTCCCTGTCCCTTGCACAGTTGGACCGCTTGCCCGACGGGGTTGAACGCCCAGGCTATGATCGTGCCGATCTGAGCCCTGGTATTCTGCACATCGGCATCGGCAACTTTCACAGGGCGCACCAGGCGGTTTATCTAGATCGGCTGTTTTCTATGGGACGGGATCACGATTGGGCGGTTATTGGGGCAGGGGTGAAACCCTTCGACGCCGCACGGCGCCGGGTTCTTATGGAACAGGACTGGCTGACGACCGTGGTGGAACTGGATCCGGAACAATTGACCGCGCAAGTCACCGGCGCGATGATCGACTTCTGCGAGGTGTCATCGCAGGCGCTGATCGAGCGGTTGTCCGATCCCGCAATCCGAATCGTATCGCTGACCATCACCGAAGGCGGCTACTACATGGATCCCGATGGCGGTTTTGATACCAAAAACATCGAGATACAGGAGGATGCACGACGCCCCGACGATCCCCAGACGGTATTCGGGATTCTACTTGCCGGGCTGCGCCGACGCCGTGACCTTGGCCACGCACCGTTCACCGTGCTGTCGTGCGACAACCTGCCGGAGAACGGACATGTCACACGCCGCACGCTCGAAGGACTGTCGGGTCTGATAGATCCGGCGCTTAGAGACTGGGTTCATGATCACGTGGCCTGTCCAAACTGCATGGTGGACTGTATCGCACCCGCAATCACTGATAGTGAACGCGACCTGGTTGCCGAGCGGTTCGACATCGCAGATGCGGCGCCCGTGACATGCGAGCCGTTTCGGCAGTGGGTGATGGAGGATAACTTTCCACTTGGCCGTCCCGCGCTGGAACATGTGGGCGTCGAGTTTGTCCAGGATGTCGCACCGTATGAAACCATGAAGCTGCGGATCTTGAATGCGGGGCACGCGGCTATTGCGTATCCTGCAGCCTTGCTCGGGTACCACTATGTCCATGACGCAATGGCAGATGCCCAGATCCGCGTGTGGTTGTCCCAGCTCATGCGGCGTGAGGTTATTCCTGTGCTTCCAAAAATTGATGGCGTGGACTTTGGATCTTACCTCGATATGTGTGTGTCGCGGTTTTCCAACCCGGTCATAAACGACACGGTTGCGCGGTTGTGCCTCGACGGTTCGAACCGCCAACCAAAGTTTGTTCTGCCGACCGTGATGGATGCGCTCGCTTTGGATCAACCTGTCGATGGACTGGCGTTGGAAGTGGCGTTCTGGTGTCGGTATTGTGCGGCAAGTGCGGATCCGGCTTCTGGCATTGCGCTTGCGGACGAACGTGCTGAACGCCTCGCCGAGGCTGCTCTAGCGACGAGACAGGACGGCGTCTCGTTTTTACACCTTCGGGAGGTCTTTGGCAGCCTTGCTGAAGAGCCACGCTTCGTGGCGGTATTCAAAAAGCATGCCATGTCACTTTGGTCGGGGTCTACACGCGATGCGCTCGCCAAATTCGCAGATGTGGCCCAGAATGAAGCGTGACTGATAGGGGCTTGAAAACACGAGGTAAAGCAGAAACCCAAAGGGATAGAGAGATATTGAATATTTAACATAATATAGATTATGCGTATTATTTATATTGCTGCAAAGCTGTCGGATTACCTAATTATTGGGACTGAATGGATGAGACTCCCTTCCCTTAAATATCAACGATCTCGTGATTTGGTGTTTTGGCGCGATTGGGACTGGGACAGATTTCCAGCGCATTCGTAATCCGCTGTCTTAGGATGCTCTCGTATGAGGCGTCAAAACGCTCAACCGTTGTGGTATGTTGAGGTCAGCCAATGAATTTCGGCGCAAACCTGTCAGAAGGACCCGGGAAAGAGGATGGAAGCCACGCAGCGGAGCCTGGGCTGTCGTGTTGCAGGTAGTGTGAAGGAAATGAAAGCCGCCCGATACACAGACCGGGCGGCTTTCTATCGGGAACACCGGGAATATCCGAAACCTGGGGAAGAGGCCGGCGCCGGGGCATGCGCCATGTCGGAGAGCCCAGTTCTACCCTCCCGAAACTGTAGAGCCAGAGTGCTCCATCACCCTGCCCGGACCTGTCGAAATTGGCAGGATCCGATCCATTGTGTTCGGACCGGTCGAGGGAGGCTGTTCGGCGGTTGCGCGCTGCGCTATGCGAACCTCAGCCTCCAAGATCTGAACATCCGACAGGGCGGCCGCGAATGCCTTGGCTTTGGCATGCTCGCGCCCAAGGTCGCGCGACAGGCTCCAACGCTGCTGCACTTCTGCACGGATGCTGACGAGGCGCCTTTCAATCCATTCATTTCGGCCACCGGCCGCCACGAGTTGTGCTTCAAGATCAACGACATCCGTCCATAGCGTGGTAAGTTCGGAGCGGGCCGCCTGCATCTCTTTGGTGATCCGTCGCAGGCTACGGCGTGGCCTCTCAAGGCTGCCCAAATAGGCCCGGGCCGAGGCCAGTTCGGATTGCGCGGAGAGGCCGGTGATAACAGACGCATTATAGCTGTCAGCAGACCGGGGTAGCACACTTGTGGTGCTGTGACGGGACGCAGCCCCCTGCCCCAGGTTTTCAGCTGCAACGGACGTGATCTGTCCAAGGGAACTTCGCCGGCTCTGCGCCCGAACGTCAACCATCTGAGTGGCAAGCGGAGCTGCGGCCGGAGCACGGGAAACATCCCCCGCCAAAACCATCGAAGGATCGGCACCGAAAGACACAGGCGAAAGGGCAATACTCACCCCGAGCAACGCTACAACAAACGTGTAGTTACGCATCATTAACTCCTTAGTCCCACGGTTAATAATTCGTGGTGAATTGGGGCGGAAATATCCCCTCACCATGATGAAACGTAGGAGTTTAGAAGTTCTTAATTTGACGGTCTCAGCTAAACAATTCGTGGCAAAGCTCAAGTGCTTCGATCAGGCTGTCGACTTCTTGGGTTGTATTGTACAATCCAAACGAGGCGCGGCAGGTCGCATGTACGCCCATATGCTCCATAAGCGGCTGCGCACAATGATGTCCGGCGCGGACCGCAACCCCCTTGCGATCGACCACGGTCGAAATGTCATGCGGGTGCCCGGCCCCGTCTATGGTGAAGGAGAATATCGCCCCTTTGTCGGGCTGCATGCCTTGAACCGTCAGCCAGTTCAGACCGGCAAACCGCGACATGGCATAGTCGCGCAAGCCCGCCTCATGCGCAGCTATCTGTTCCATTCCGAGATCGGTCATGTAGTCCAATGCGGCACCCAGACCGATCATTTGCACGATGCCAGGTGTACCGGCTTCGAACTTGTGCGGCGGATCATTGTAGGTGATGACGTTTTTCCCGACATCGCGGATCATATCGCCGCCACCCATGAAGGGACGCATTTCTGACTGCCGGTCCTTTCGTATATAGAGTGCGCCGGACGCCGAGGGACCATAGAGTTTATGCCCTGTGATCGCATAGAAATCGCAGCCCAGGTCCACCACATCCACCGGCATGTGGACCGCTGCCTGACTGCCGTCGACAACCACGGCAACACCTTTTTCCGCGGCGGCGGTGCAGATCGTCTTTATGTCGACCACGGTGCCCAGAACATTGGACATATGGGTGATCGCGATCATCTTGGTCCGCGGACCGATGGCATCGATGATCGCCTGTGCGTCAAGGCCGCCGTTGATATCCACATCGACCCATTTCAGCGCAACGCCCTGACGTTCGCGCAGGAAGTGCCAGGGGACGATATTGGCGTGGTGCTCCATCACGCTCAGAATAATCTCGTCTCCCGCAGTCATGCGGGGGGCGGCCCAGCCATAGGACACCAGGTTCAGCGCCTCTGTCGTGCCCGTCGTAAATATGATCTCTTCCTCACGCGCGGCATTCAGAAACGCCCGGATCTTGCCCCGCACCGCTTCATAGCGTTCGGTTGCCAGATTTGAGAGATAATGCAGGCCCCGGTGGACGTTGGCATATTCCTCGGCATAGGCGCGCGTGACCGCATCGATGACCATCTGAGGTTTTTGTGCGGATGCGCCGTTGTCCAAGTATACCAGCGGTTTACCATGCACCTTGCGCGACAGGATTGGGAAGTCCGCGCGGACCTTCGTGACATCATACATCGCTTGACTGCTCCGCATTTCGGAGGCTGCGGTTCCAGCGCCCCCCTTGCCTTAGAGAGATAGACCGATGAACGACGGTATTCAACGACCTGATCCGTCGCGCTATTGGTCCCGAAAGCCAAAAACCCCCGTTTCTCGGGGGCTTTCGGGAGTTACCGGGCGCCTAGGTCAATCTGCCGCTGCCGTAGTGTCCTGTCGAGGATCAAACCACACCAATTTTGCGCAGATACATGGCACCGATCATCCCCGCCAGAGCGATCACGGACATGATCATGAAAGGAAGCGCATTCTTGCGGTATCCATTCGCCTCGGCCATGCCTTGCGAGATGAACCACAGGAACGGCACAAGGCTGATCCAGTAGGGGGGAAGGGCCACCCAGTCTTCGCGCAGAACCGGGAATATCGGTTCCAGCCAAGACATCGCAACCGTGACGATCGCCATCAACAGGCCAAAGGGTGCCGCAACCAGCGCGCCCCAGAAGATGCCCGCACGGTTGTCGCGCCACGACCCTGTACTGCCCACCGCACGCGCGGCGCTGGTGACAACAAAGGAGAAGAAATACATCGATGCGGTCCGAACCATCAGTGCCGCTATCAGCCAGGCCCCGATTTCAAGCGGTACTTGCTCTTTCACGCCGGATACCGGAGACACGACGGTTTTCAGCGACCATGAAAGAAAGAAGATGATGTCCGAGAGCAGCACATAGAAGAGCAAACGATGCTCGGAGGGTTTTTCGTCGATCAAGCGGCGTGTCGAGGCGCGCATGTCGCGCCAGGCGTCGATCACACGATCGCCCAGGCTGGATCGCTTGTCGCCCAGCCGTCCGGCAGGCGCATAGAGACCTGGTGCCGTTGCCGTTTGATCGCTCATCAGATGTCCCTCCTGCCGCACAATATCAGTCAGTGCGCGCAACCAACTTGTGCCTTAAATCGGTCACTCCGAGAGTAAGCTTTCAACTATGAACAAGACCTTAATGTGGCGCGGAATGCCCAACTCGTGTCATTTATTAATTAATCGCAATTGCAAGTCCAGCGATACACCCGAATATGCCCAAAATGCAGACAAATACCGCCGAAAC
>JBCCYF010000123.1:0-13595 GCA_039190275.1 Pseudomonadota bacterium
ACCGCCGACATCGACACCCACCACATGCCGGGACTGCACATCATCCATCGGCGGGTGTCCTTTCGGCGGTCAGCGACTTGTTTGCATACAAATGTTCGGTTCAAAACGGTCCGATTGTCAACGGGCCGCGTTGCGAACGCCCCGTCGCCGCCACTACCCCTGGTAAGACCAGCGCCCAATAATGTCTCAGTTGGCGCGGATCGGCGCATCGGTTTCCCGCCAGAACCCGGCGACCGCCGGTCCGTCGTTGTGGAACCCGATAAACTTCTTCAAAACTCGGGTTCATGGTGACGGAAAGAGTATCAGAGCGAATCGTATGTACCGGATTGCTGCTGACGTGTTGCACAGGTGCAGCATGGCCCCACGCGACGGAACAGGCCTTTGTCCTGCTGTTGCCGACCGGAGTTTACACCGCGGCAGGCGTGGCCAGCGTCGCACTTACCGCGCTCCTGCTTGTTGTCATACCTGCCGCGGGGGCCTCGTACCTGTTCCGTCCGTTTGTGCTGCCTCGGGTACCCGCGCATTCGCTCCACTATGGCACCAGCGCCCTCTCCACCGTGTTGCTGCTTGCCGCCGTCTGGGCGGGGTTTGGCGGCGCCCGCGATCCGTCCGAGAACCCTCTGCCGCTGCTGATCTGGACCATCTGGTGGATCGGCCTTGTTACCGTACAGGGGCTGCTGTTCGACATATGGCGCTGGATAAACCCCTGGACGGCCGTGGTCGCCCTGATCCGCAAGGGCACTGCTCGGATCCGCAGGCCCCGTTTGCCGTTTGGCCATGTCATCGGGATGCTGACGTTCCTGGCCTTCTGTGCCTTTCTTATGGTGGACCCCGCACCCACAGACCCCGCGCGTTTGGCGGGCTACGTGGCGGTCTATTGGATCACCACGCTGATCGGCATTGTCGTCTTTGGCCCACGCTGGCTTTATCGGGCCGAGGCCTTTTCGATGATGATGCGCGCCTACGGCAGAACCAGGATCCTGGGTCGCACCCGGGGCACATCGGCCCTTGGACTGCCAGGCTGGCGAATCCTGAACCGCCGAACCGCACCTCTGGGCCTTGGTCTGTTCGTTTTGCTCCTTCTGGGCGGGGGGAGTTTTGATGGCCTGAACGAGACCTATCGATGGTTTACGCTGCTTGGCATCAACCCACTGGAGTTTCCCGGGCGGTCGGCCGTTGTCCTGCAGAACCTTATCGGTCTGGTGGCCGCCAACATGGTGCTGATTGCCACCTTTGCCCTGACGCTTTTGATCGGTCTGTTGCTGATCCGCGAAGAGAGCGGACTGGGCCGGGCCATGCGTATATTTGCCCCTTCGATCCTGCCTATCGCGTTGGGGTATCACATCGCCCACTACCTGACCGCCTTTATGGTTGATGGCCAGTACGCCCTTGTCGCGCTCAGCGATCCGATGCACAGGGGCGACGACTTTCTTGGCCTGGGCCCCCATTTTGTCAGTACCGGGTTCTTCAATACGCAGAATACGGTTCGCGCGATTTGGCTTACCCAGGCTGGCGCGGTGGTCGTTGGCCACATTCTGTCGCTGTTGCTGGCCCATGCACTGGCGGTGAGCCACTACGGATCGGCGCAGCGTGCCGTTGTGCTACAGGCGCCGCTGGCAGTGTTTATGGTGGCCTACACACTGTTTGGCCTCTGGCTGCTGGCGTCGCCGCGCGGGGGGTAGCGCGGCGCTGTACCCTGATGGACGGGCACGCAGTGCCGCAAACTGCTGCATTACGCTGCAAAGGCCTGGCCAACGGATCAGGACATCTCAAATTACTGGACAAACCAGGAATCCGTTTGCACACTAACAAATAATACGAGGCCGAAACAGGCCCGCTGCTGTCTTGCTCAACAGGGACGTTCCAAATGACCAAGCTCCTCACACGCCGCTCGGCACTCAAAACCGGCACCGCTGCTACGGCAGCCACAGCTACGCTTCCGCTTTGGGCCCGTTACGCTCAGGCACAAACCTCGGCACCGGTCAAAGTAGGGTTTCAGGTTCATCGGACCGGGATCGGGGCTGCTTACGGGCGCTGGTACGACAGAACCTCCACGGCCGCAGCCGCCAAAATCAATGCCGAGGGTGGGATCAACGGCAGACAGCTTGAACTGGTGGCCGAGGACGATGGGACCGATCCCAAACGCGGCGCCGAGGTCCTTGAGAAATTTGCGTCACAGCACAATTGCGATGTTGGTTTTGGCACGTTGTTCAGTCACGTGGTTATCGGTTCGGCTCCACGCGCCGGCGAGCTTAAGCTTCCGTATTTCGTGGTGTCGGAAGGTCACCATGTGGCCTCGGGCATGCTTAATCGATACACGCTGCAGCCCGGTATCACCGATGTGAGAAGCCAGGTCCAGGCGATGGCGCCCTATGTGGCCGACATCCTGGGCAAAAAGGTCACCATGATCTTTCCGGATTTCGCCTTTGGCCATGACCACCGTGACTATTTCACCGCCGCCATCGAAGCGCAGGGCGGCGAGGTCCTCGAACACATCGCGATCCCGCCCACCGAGACCGCCTTTACAAAGTATTTTCCCAAGATCCCCCGCGACACCGAGGTGGTCTATCACGTGATGGTCGGCCCGGCCGTGTTGACCTTTGTAAAGGAACTTGGCGAGTTCTTCGGACCCTCACGGCCCGAAATCTTCGGGTTCATCGACAGCCTGGAGGCAGTGGATATGACCAGCCCCGGCCTGGAGTTCCTTGAAGGGACATACTTCTGGGAAGGCATGTTGCGCTATGCCCAGCCCGACCAGAGTGAATATGACAAGGCCTATCGCGCCGCGGTTGGTGTCGATGAGAACGGTGCATCGGTCAGCGATGCCAAGGACGTCTCGACCTATGCTCATATGTTCGGCTGTTGGGAGACACTGCATATCATCAAAAACGGGATGGAGGCGTCAGGCTATGCCGGCCCCGCGGATCGGGCGGCGCTGATCGAAGCGGTCGAGGCCATGACGGATATGCCCGAGGGCTTCGAACACCCCCAGGGCAACAAGGTCTTTAACGGCAAGACACACCAGGTGTTCGGGCATCAGTTCATCAGCCAGGTGCAGGAGGGCAGGTTGGTGCGTGTCCACAAGACCTCGATCGAGGATACCTTCTACCCGGACCAGGTCGACTACACCACACAGAGTTTCTGAGGGCACCGCCAGCGTAGTATGGATGGATCCCGTCGCGGCACGTGCAGGCCCCGGCAGGCGGAGTGTTTCGCGCAGGTTCGTGGGGGCTGAAGCGCAGTGGATTTTGGACCGTATCTGTTTTTGGCCACGCTTGAGGGGGCGGTTGCGGCCGCGATCCTTGCACTGACCGCGGTGGGGCTGAGCCTGGTGTTTGGCGTCATGCGGGTGGTGAACGTCGCCCATGGAGAATTCTTCATGCTTGGCGCTGTCCTGGCCTGGTGGATCGCCAGCCAGATCGGCGCGCACCCGGCCTTTGGGTTCGGCTTGGCGCTGGTGCTGGCCCCGTTGTTGGTGGGCGGGATCGCGGCGGCGGCGGATGTCACAATTCTCAAACGGATCGACTACGACCCCGAACGGACCATCGTGGCCACAATCGGGCTGCTTTACATCCTGCAGCAGGTGACGCTGATGACCTATGGTCCCGACGCGCGCCCTGTGGAACCCCCGTTCAACCAGCGTCTTGCCCTGCCGTGGGTTGAATGGGCTGACGGCGGATTGCAGCTGTACTGGCCTTGGGGGCTGAGCACCACGACATACAAACTCGCCGTTATCGGCGCGGCCGCCACGGTCCTGCTGGGTGTGTGGGCACTGATGGCGCGCACCCGCATCGGCCTGGTCATGCGCGCCACGCAGCTGGATCGCGAGATGGCACTGGCCTTTGGTATCCCGGTCGAGCGGATCTATGCCCTGGTCTTCGGACTTGGGGCAGGCCTTGCGGCCCTTGGGGCGGTGCTGATCGTGCCGATCCAACAAGCGCATTACCTGATGGGTGCCGATCCGCTTTTGCTGTCCTTTATTGTCGTTATCATTGGCGGGCTGGGCAGCCTGCCGGGAACAGTGGTCGCAGCACTGCTCATCGGCCTCAGTGACGGGATCATAAGTGTGTTTTTCTCGCCAACGCTGGCAAAGATACTGGCGACGCTGCTGGTAGCGCTGGTCCTGGTGTTTCGCCCGCAGGGCCTGTTCGGGACACGCGCAGCTTGAGCACGCTACGCAAATCCTTGGTGCTGCATGGCACGGTATTGGCAGTTTTGCTGGCCCTGCAGTTTGTTTTGCCTGCCTATCACCATGGTGTCTTTGCTCGGGTAATGGTGATGGCCAGTTATGCCATTGGGTACAATATTCTGTTCGGATACACGGGGCTTCTGAGCCTGGGGCACGCGATGTTCTTTGCCGCCGGTATGTACGGAATGGCGCTCAGCATCGCGTATCTGCAGGCCACCCCGGCAGTCGCTTTGCTGGCCGGGGTGGCTGCGGGCGTCATGCTGTCCGCGCTGGTCGCGGTACTTGCGCTACGCACGGTTGGGGTCGCGTTCATGATCGTCACCCTGATGTTTGCCCAGGCGGGCTACCTGACGGTTCTGTACTTCGGAGAGTACACCCGTGGCGACGAGGGGTTTGTGATCCAGCAGGCGCAGCGCGTGATGTGGGGCATTGACCTCAGTACCCCGTCAAACCGCTACTTTGCAGCGCTGGCGCTGTTTGCCACCAGCATGGCTGCCAGCCTTTGGCTGGTCCACACGCCTTTTGGGCGGGTGCTGATCGCAATCCGCGAAAACGAGGATCGAGCCCGGATGCTGGGCTACAATGTCTTTGCTCACAAATGGGCCGCCGTGGTGCTCTCGGGCACGCTGTCGGCGGCGGCAGGCGCATTCTACGGGCTGCTTTTTGGCTATGCGGGGGCCAGTTTTGCCTCGGTTCAGTACTCTATATTTCCGCTGCTTTGGGTACTTCTGGGCGGCGCCGGGACGGTTTTGGGCCCGTTGATCGGGACCCTCTTCATGTTCTACCTGATCGACCTGAGCAGCGGTTTCACAACCGCGCATATGCTGGTGGTCGGGGTCACGCTGGTGCTGCTGACCCTGTTTGCGCAGCAGGGCCTTGCCGGTGAACTCCGCGCCCGCGTCTGGCGATGGCTGCCATGACACTGCTGTCAACGCGCGGGCTGAGCAAACATTTCGCCGGTCTGACAGCGGTCGAGGATGTGGATTTTGCCTTGCCCGAGGGACAGATCCGCGCCCTGATCGGACCAAACGGCGCCGGTAAAACGACATTTGTCGGAATGCTCTGCGGCCGTGTCACCCCATCCGACGGAACCGTGACTTTTGACGGACAGGATATCAGCGCGCTGCCCGCGCATCGGCGGATCGCGCTGGGCATGGCCTATACCTTCCAGATCACATCGGTCTTTGCCCAGTTGCCGGTTGCCGAAAATGTCGGCCTGGCCGCACGCCGGGTGACCAGGGGGGCAGCGGCACGCCGGGCGGTGGCGCTGGCGCTGGACCGCGTGGGCCTGTCGGACCGCGTGGACCAGATCGCGGGTGATCTGAGTTATGGGCATCAGAGGTTGCTGGAAATAGCCATGGGTCTTGCGCAATCGCCACGGCTGCTGATCCTTGATGAACCGACGCAAGGGCTTGCTGAAACCGAAATCGATGGGTTCAAAGCGCTGATCCGAGATCTGGCTGCGGAAACAACGATCCTGCTGATCGAGCATAATATGAATGTGGTTATGGAGACGGCCGACCGCATCACCGTACTGAATTTCGGCGCAGTCCTTGCCGAAGGCACGCCAGCCGCCATACGCGCCAACCCCGAGGTACAGGCCGCCTATCTGGGGAGCGGGTGATGTTGAAACTCGACACGTTGAACGTCGCCTATGGTCAGGCGCAGGTTCTGCGGGACCTGAGCCTGGACGTTCAGGCCGGCGAGATCCTGTGCCTCTTCGGGCGTAACGGCGCGGGCAAGACCACGGCAATGAAGGCGATCATGGGATTACTGCCGCTGATGTCGGGCACGGTTTCGGTTGCGGGTCAGATGGTCAACACACTTCCCCCCCATCAGGTTCCGCGAGCGGGGATCGGTTACATCCCGCAGGGGCGGCGCCTGTTTACCGAATTGACCGTCGCACAGAATATCGAGATCGGGCTGATGACCCGAGGCTCCGACAGTGCCACGCGTGAGCACGTGCTCGATCTGTTTCCACGACTAAAGGAGCGCTATCACCAGCGTGCGCAGACGCTGTCAGGAGGCGAACAACAGATGCTCGCGACGGCCCGCGCACTCTGTCTGAACCCCAGAGTCCTGCTGCTGGATGAGCCAACCGAAGGGCTGCAACCCTCAATGATTACCGCCATCCGGGATGTTATCGTGCAACTACGGGCGGATGGTGTCGCGATCTTGCTGGTGGAGCAACGGGTGGACGCCGTGCTGTCTGTGGCCGATCGTGTGGCGTTTATCGAAAACGGTCAAAACCGCGAGACCTTGCCAGCCGAGGATCTGAGACAGGATCACGGCAAGCTTGCCCGGTATCTGGGCGTCTGACTTCATCCAAACCCACGAGAGACTGTGCATGTCAGGCATCAACAAAACCACACCGCCACGTTGGCCGGTCGGCTCAGGTAAGCTTGTTCAAAAGGCCCAGCAGGGTTTCGCGTTCGCGCCCCGATAGTGGCGCGAGGGTTTCGTCGCTGATCTGCAGCGCGGCATCAACATTTGCATCAAAGAGCGACTGACCCGCCGGTGTCGGAGCCACAAATATGCGCCTTTGATCATCGGGATCGCGGCGGGTTTCCACGTAGCCGCGGATCTTCAGCCGATCCACCACACCTTTGATCGTCGCCGCATCCATCGCCGTTGCCCGGCCCAACGCATTCTGGGATGTCGGACCCAGTACGCTCAGCTTTGCAAGCGCTGCAAATTGTGTCGGGGTCACGTCGGGTACTCTCGCAGCGAATATCCCCAGATGCCGCTGTGTTACCTGCCTCAGCAAAAAACCGACCTGCGTGTCCAGGTCATAGGCCACCTTTGTCCCGGTCATTCCCTGCCCTTCCAGCCGATGTGCCAGTTTTGTTGACTCGGGCCCGCGCCCGTCGCAAAATCCGTTTGTATACTAACAATAGGCGTGCCACGAGGGAAAGAGCCGAACGTGTCAGATTTCCGACGTCCCACCAGTATTGGCGAGGCGGTCGACCTGCTGAGCCAGGGGCCGATCGTTATCGCGGCTGGCTGCACGGATCTGTTTCCTGCAACATCCGCATCGGTACTGGCCGGACCGGTGATGGACATCACCGGGATCGCAGAACTCGGTAGGGTGACACAGGGCCCGAAGGGGGTCCGCATCGGCGCTGCGGCGACCTGGACGAAACTGGTACAGACACCTCTACCGCCCGCTTTCGACATGCTCAAACAGGCGGCGCAGGAAGTCGGCTCGGTTCAGATCCAGAACGCCGGAACGGTGGTGGGCAACATCTGCAACGCCTCACCCGCTGCAGATGGTGTTCCTGCCTTGCTGGCGGTCGAAACTCGGGTCGAACTGACCTCGACCCGCGGCGTCCGCCAGGTACCATTGGATCAGTTTATAACCGGCGTGCGCCAGACAGCGCGCCGACCGGACGAGCTGGTCACCGCAGTGTGGATCCCCGCCGCAGCGACCGCCGGGACAAGCCGTTTTCTGAAGCTGGGCGCGCGGGCGCATCTTGTCATCTCGATTGTCATGGTTGCCGTGCGATTGCGGATCGATGCAGGCCATATCGCCCAGGCTGCCCTGGCCGTCGGTTCCTGCAGCGCGGTCGCGACCCGCTTGCCGGAATTGGAACAGGCACTCCATGGCCTGCCGGTTCGGGATGTGGCAGCCACCGTGACCGAGGCACGTGTGGCACCCATGCTGTCGCCCATCGACGATATCCGCGCCGATGCGGACTATCGGATAAGCGCCGCCACCGAGCTTTTGGGACGCGCGGTGGATCACCTTGTCCGACCACAGCGGCGCGCGGCATGAACCGGCGGTTTCACAGTCTGCAGATGACGCTCAATGACCGCCCGGTGGCAGTACCCGCCGATCCGGGACGCAGATTGTCCGAAGTCCTGCGCGAGGATCTGGGCCTGACCGGAACCAAGGTTGGGTGCGATGCAGGCGACTGCGGCGCATGCACAGTCCTGTTGGATGGCGCGCCGGTCTGTGCCTGCCTGACCCCGGTCATCCGCGCCAGTGGCGCCCATGTGACAACGGTCGAGGGACTGTCCGGGAGCACCTTGTCGCGGCTTCAGGACAGCTTTCTGCGTCACGGTGCGGCGCAATGCGGGATCTGTACGCCGGGCATGCTGACGACCGCCACCGCGCTGCTGGCGGGTAATCCCGCGCCGACACGTGCCGAGGTCGAGACAGCGCTGGGCGGAGTGCTGTGCCGCTGTACCGGCTATGCAAAAATTGTCGATGCGGTGATGGACTTTGACGGCGCCGCCGCGCCCGCTGTGCGGCAAGCGCCCCCGGCCGGTCAGGCGGTCGGCGCCGCAATACAGCGTCTGGATGGTCCGCCCAAAGTGTCGGGTACCGACGTATTCGGCGCGGACTTTGCCCCGGCGGACGCACTTCTTGTGCGTGCGATCCGAGCCCCGTATCACGCCGCGCGGTTTCACTTCGGTGACCTGGATGGATGGCGCGACGCAGCTCCGGGTATCGCGGCGGTGCTGACGGCCACAGATATTCCCGGCGAAAATCGGTTTGGCGTCATACCGGCCTTCGCCGATCAACCTGCGCTGGCCGAAGGTCAGACACGCATGAAGGGCGAAGCGATTGCGCTTGTCGCGGGGGAGGCTTCGGTTGTCAGTGCACTAGACCTGAGTACCTTTCCCGTGACGTGGGAGGAGGTCGAAGCGGATTTGACACCGCAGCATGACCGTCTGATCCACGCGCACCGCCCGGGCAACGAATTGATCGCCGGTCATGTCGCCACAGGCGATATCGATGAGGCGTTGCAGCACAGTGCTCATACAGTCACGGGCTCGGTCGAGACCGGTTATGTCGAGCACGCCTATATCGAGCCCGAGGCCGGATGCGCATGGATGGAGGAGGACACGCTGGTGATCCAGGCCTGCACGCAGGCCCCGGTGATGGACCGCGACGATACGGCCCGGGTTCTGGGTCTGCCGCCCGCGCGGGTGCGCATTGTTCCAGCGGCCGCGGGCGGCGGTTTTGGTGCCAAACTGGACCTGTCAGTACAACCCCTGATCGGTCTGGTTACACTGCTGACCGGCCAGCCGTGCAGGATGGTCTACAGCCGGGCGGAAAGCATGACCGCGACCACCAAACGGCATCCGGCACATATGAAGGCGACGATCGGCTGTACGATCGATGGCCGTATTACCGGCATGCGGTTTGATGGCAAGTTCAACACCGGCGCCTATGCCAGTTGGGGACCAACGGTGGCGGTTCGTGTTCCGGTGCATGCCTCGGGTCCGTACAGGACGCCGCACTACCGTGCGACCGCGCGGGCGGTGCACTCAAACGGTCCGACGGCCGGTGCGTTTCGGGGCTTTGGGGTGCCTCAGGCGGCGATACTGCAGGAGACACTCTATGACGAGCTGGCACAGAAAGCAGGCATAGATCGCCTTGCCTTTCGCAGGCACAACGCCCTGGAAGATGGCGACCGGACACCCTGCGGGCAGGTGTTGTTCGGCGTCGGGATTACCGATTGCCTGGACGCGCTGCAGCCGGTCTGGAACAAGGCGCTGCGAGAGGCCGACCGTGTCAACGCCGCGCCAGGACCTGTCAAAAGGGGCGTCGGAGTGGCATCTTGCTGGTACGGCTGCGGCAACACAGCCCTGCCCAACCCCTCGACCATTCGCTTGGGTCTGACACCCTCCGGCGCGATGCGGATCCATCAGGGAGCGACAGACATCGGACAGGGCGCGAACACCGTTGTGACCCAGATTGCCGCAGACACCCTGGGATTGCCGGTCTCTTCCTTCGAGATCATCGGCCCGGATACTGCGGTGACACCGGACTGCGGGAAAACCTCCGCCTCGCGGCAGACCTTCGTCACTGGCAACGCCGCGCTGCGCGCGGGCCAGAGCCTGAGGGCGCAGATACTTGCAATGACCAACATGGCGGCGGATGCGCAATTTGACGTTGATGGCGGGATCCTGACTGTCTCGGACAGGCAGGCCCGCCGGTCCATAGATCTGGCAGCACTGCCGGTGGACCGGCACGGGTATGTGCTGAGCGCCGAAGAGACATACGACCCACCCACACAGGCGCTGGATGAGAATGGCCAGGGCGCGCCCTATGCGGTGTATGGGTATGGTGCGCAACTGGCGGAGGTCGAGGTCGATTTGAAGCTTGGAACCACACGTGTGCTGACCGTTACGGCCGCTCACGACCTGGGCCGCGTCATCAACCCGGTCCTTGCCGAAGGCCAGGTTGAGGGTGGCATTGCACAGGGGCTTGGGCTGGCGCTGATGGAAGAGTATATCCCCGGGCGGACCGAAAACCTGCATGACTATCTGATCCCGACAACCGGCGACATGCCGGTCATTCGGTCGATCTTCATAGAAAAACCCGATCCCGAAGGGCCGCTTGGCGCAAAGGGCTTGGGCGAACACGTGCTGATCCCGACCGCACCGGCCATTCTCAACGCCATTCGGGATGCCTCGGGTGCGCGTTTGACCCGGCTGCCAGCGCTGCCGCACCGTGTGTTGGCCGCTATCAAGGCGGCACGGTGATCTGGGCTTGGCCCTCACCGGCGAGTCGGGAGACGCCGATGCTCCCGGCACCCAATTTCGGAGGCGACCGCGAAAGCCCCCCTGCAAATCGCCAGGGACCGGGATCGCTCAGATGACACAGACCGCGCCCGAGAAGATCCGCTGCGATGCCTGCCCGGTGATGTGCTACATCGCCGAGGGCCGCACCGGTGCCTGCGACCGCTATGCCAATCACCAGGGCCAGCTGATCCGCTGCGATCCGCTGACGATCCTGGACAAGCGCCGCGCCAAAGGGGACGAACTACGCCCTTTTCTGAACGCGGATTGGGAAGGGACGCTGAGCAGCGCGCTTCAGGTCACCGCGATCGGGTCGGGCACCACCTATCCAGACTACAAACCTGCGCCGTTTATCGTTTCCCAGAACATCGCGGGAACCGATACGGTGACCGTGGTGACCGAGGCGATCTTTTCGTACTGCGGTGTGAAGGTCAAAATTGACACCGACCGCCATCTGGGCGCCGAGGCCGCAGTGGTCCGTGCCAAGGGCGAGGCTGTCGGGCATGTCATGACGAATGAATACGGCAGCCAGATGCTGTCACTCGGGGGGGTCGACCACCTTACCGGCGGGTCAAAGGCCGAGGGCCGCGTGACCTGCGATACCCTCTTGCGGCTGTGCAATACCGAACCGGTGGAGCTGACCGTCGATGGTGGGGCAACGGTCACGGTGCAGGCCGGACATCCGCCAATCGTCGACGGCCGCACCGAGCATCGCATGCGGGTCGGCTGCGGATCCGCCACGATCGGGATGTTTGCCAGCCAGTGGCACGGGCTTGTCGACGAGGTCGTGATCGTCGATGACCATATCACCGGCGTCGTGTCCGAGCATCAGGCCGGCAAGGTCCTGGGCTGGCCAGACACCGGTATCCGCATCAAGGGGCGTCGTTCCACACCGGGACGCTATTTCCAGGTTGCCGAACCGGGACTGGGATGGGGTGGGACGAACATCGAGGATCCGCTGACCATCCTGGGCCCCTGGCGTGCCGAGAAAGGTGCACGCGCCGGTCTGACGCTACTGATGATCTCAACCACGGGGGAGCAATACGGATACTATGTGCTGGACGAAACGCTGGTACCGCAGCCTGCACCACTGCCGGAAGCCCTTGCAGCTTCGGTTGCGCTGATCGCGGAAAACTGCGAGCCCGCACTCTGCACCGTTATGTTCACCGGTGGCGCTGGCGGGTCGTTGCGCTCCGGCGTCACCCGCAACCCGGTTCAGTTGACACGGGCGATCCAACAGAAACGCGCCCGTTTGACATGCGGCGGCGCCGAGACATGGGTCTGGCCCGGGGGCGGGATCACACTGATGGTCGATGTCACAGAATTGCCGGCGGGCGCATTTGGCTATGTCCCAACACCGGCGTTGGTCGCACCCCTTGAATTTACGCTGAGCCGCGAGGACTACCGCGCTCTGGGTGGGCATGAGGCCGCCATTCGCGCTCTTGACGATGTGGTCGAAACAGGCGGTGAGTATGGCAAGGATATCCGCACCATCGGTACCGGAGATCCGTCATGAACCACGTTCCTCCGGCGGCGCGGTCCATTCAGGGTCGTCTGCACCTTCAGCACGGTCCGATCGATTTGATCATTGATGCCAGTGGCCCGGGGCGTGCGGCCGCGTTCCAGCGGGCCATCGACCGGTTTCAAACGGTCTTGACCGACCTTGTTGCCGTCCTGCCCGATCTGCGCCGACCAGTAGAGGTCAGTACCGGGGCCGCTTTTCCGCGACTTGCCTCCGGCGGCATTCCCGCGCGTATGCTGGACGCCGTATTACCCTTCAAAACACAGTTTGTGACGCCAATGGCCGCTGTCGCCGGCGCCGTGGCGGACGACGTGCTGGGGGTCATCGCGGCCGCCCCTGGCATCACCAAGGCCTGGGTGAACAACGGCGGCGACATTGCGTTTCATCTGAGCCATGGGACGGCCTTTTCGGCGCAGCTCGCCGACACCGATGGCATCCGGGTCGAGGTTCCGTTCAGCGCGCGGTGCCGTGGCGTCGCCACGTCCGGCTGGCACGGCCGCAGCCACTCGCTTGGGATCGCCGATGCCGTCACCGTTCTGGCGCAGACCGCAGCCGCGGCGGATGTGGCGGCGACCTTGATCGCCAACGCTGTGGATCTGCCCGGTCACCCGGCGGTTCAACGGCGACCGGCGGAAACCCTTTCACCGGACAGCGACCTTGGCATGCGGCCGGTGACCATAGACGTCGGGCCCCTGTCCAGCGCCGAGACCGTGCAGGCGCTTGATCGTGGCGTGGCGTTTGCCCGGGACTGCGCCGCGCGCGGGCTGATCGAAGCGGCACATCTGACCCTGAACAACCACCATCGCCGCACCGGCGAACTGACCCTTGCGGAGCCTCACTATGCCTGACTTCATCCTGCGCAAAACCATGATCATACTTGAGGAGATTTTTCATGATGGCGGCCCTTTGCCCGGGCAGCCCCGCCAGCGTGGCGCAATTCTGTCGGTGGTTTCGAACCCCTACGCCCATACGTATACCGACGATATCGCCAACGGGATGGACGCTCTGAAACCCATCGGACTTCAGATGACCGATCAGCTTATCACGGCGCTCGGCGGTGCAGAGGGGATCGATGGTTATGGCAAAGCCGCACTGGCGGGGGAGGGTGGCGAGCTTGAGCACACCGCCCTCTGGCATGTGCCCGGCGGATATGCCATGCGCGAACGACTGGGTGAATCCAAGGCGATTGTACCTTCGTCCATGAAAGTTGGCGGTCCCGGCACTCGCATCGATGTACCGCTGGGCCACACGAACGCGGCCTATGTTCGAAGCCACTTCGACGCGATCGAAGTGGGTATGCCGGACGCCCCCCGCGCGGGCGAGTTGCTCCTTGTGCTGGCGATGACACGG
>JBCCYF010000124.1:0-13585 GCA_039190275.1 Pseudomonadota bacterium
ATCGCCCATCCCTGACCGTGTGGCAGGTCTTTCCGCGTGAGGCCGGGAAAGAACGAAATAACCTGATCCGCCGTTTCCTCATGGGACAGGTATTCGATTTCCGGCAACATCAGGGGTGGATCCGATTGAATGTCCGCCTCGAGCGCGACAGACAGATCAATAAACCTGCGGGGCATGGAACCTCCTAGCGGCCAAGAAAACCGGTTGCGATAACGGGGAAGGCGATCACCGCGGCAAGGCAGATCAGCATCATCAGCGCAAAGGGCGCGGCGCCGATAAAAATGTCGGACAGTTTGATTTGAGCATCGTCCAGTGTGGATTTGATGACGTACACAGATATGCCGAAGGGCGGCGTCAGCAGTCCAACCTCTACCGCGATCACCGTGACGATGCCGAACCAGACCAGATCCACACCCATGGGCTGCACAATTGGCAGCATCAGCGGTACGAGGATCAGCATGATCGAGGACGAATCCAGGATCATCCCGAAGAGAATGACGACCAGAACGTAAAGGCAGATCAGCTCGTTCAGGCCAAGCTCGGCTCCGGCAACCATGACGCCAAAGCTGCCGGGCAGGCCGGAAAACGCGAGCATTCGCGAATACATCTGGGCGGCGATAATGAGAAAGCAGACCGAGGCGGTGACCAGTCCGGTCTCGACCAATATGCGCCAAAGGCCCGCGAGGCTGAGGGTGCGTTTGGCGAATCCGATGATTAGGGCAGACACCGTGCCGACCGCACCGGCCTCGACAGGTGTAAAGAACCCGGCATAGATGCCACCCAACACCAATGCGATAAGCCCGGTGATCGGCAGGCCCTTGGCCAGTATCTCGCGCCGTGACAGAGTGTCGACGCCCTGGCCCAGGTTCTCACCCACCATGCGCGGGGCGAAGCGCGCCACCAAAATGGTGCCGAGCCCAAAGAGAGTGGCCAGCAAAAGGCCCGGTCCGATACCGGCAACAAAGAGATCGCCGATGCTTTGCTCGGTCAGCAGGCCGAAAAGGATAAGGAGCAGTGATGGCGGGATCAACATGCCAAGGACCGAGGACCCGGCCACCACACCTACGGAAAACCGGGGCGTATAGCCGTGGCGGCGCAGTTCCGGCACCGCAATCTTGGTAAAAACCGCAGCGGAGGCGATTGAGATCCCCGTGATAGCAGCAAAAATGGTGTTTGCCGCGATCGTGCCGACGCCCAGACCGCCCTTGATCCGACGAAATGCTGCATTGGCCACGTCGAAGGCATCTCGTCCCATGCCGCTTTCGCTGACCACGAACCCCATCAGAACGAACAGCGGCACAACTCCGAAAAAGTAGGAGGAAATCGCGTCGTTGGCCGCCAGTCCCAACATTTTTGACGCCAGCACGGGCGAGCCCTTGATGGCCCACACCCCAAGAAACGAACAGGCAATCAGCGCAATTGGGACATACAGACCGAACAGCACCAAAAAACCCATTGCGCCAAGCGCCATCATGCCGATGTCAAACGGGGTCATGCATGTGTCCAAACCGGCGGCCGATGCGTGCGGCGAATTGCAGGACCAAGAGCGCAGCGCCCAGGGCCAGCATTGCTTTCACCGGCCAGGTGGGCGCGGTGAAATCCCCCACGGCGCCCACGAAATCGCCCCGTTGCCAGGATCGGACCAGGATCGGCCAATGGGCATAGAGGATCGCCGACAGGACGCCCGCGCCGATCAGATCAAATCCCGTCTCAAGCCACCGCGCAAAGCCGGGACTTCGGTGCCTGAGCGCGTCAATTACGCCGTCGCTGCGGGTGAAACGACCAGCACGCAGCGCTTGCGGCGCCTGCAGGAAGACGATGGCCACGATGGACAGCGACACAAGCTCAGGCACACCCGAAATCGGCCTCCCCAAAAGGTTCCGGCCAACAACGTCAGACGCGATAAGGACCACCAAAGCGAGGATCAGCAAAGATCCGGCAATATTGGCAAAAGCGGTTACCCCATCCAGCGCGCGCAGCAGGGCACCGGACGCCCCGCGTGCCCGCGCGCCCCTCTGCACCGTCACTCGCTATCCCAATCACGCAGTGGCACCGCACCGGCATCCCGCAGGGCGTTCATGTACAGCGACAGGACCTCGGAGCCGGGAACACCCGTTGCATCCAACTCCTCGGCCCAGGTTTTGGCGACGTTGTCCATCCCAGCGACCCACGCCGCGCGCATCTCGTCGCCGGCGACGGTGATGGTTGCACCGTTTTCGCCCATCACCTTGAACGAGGTTTGCACAGCGTCCTCAAGGGCGGAGAGATACCATTCGCGCGCTGCATCCGCGCCCGCATGTAGTGCCTGTTGCGCCTCCTCTGGCAGCGAACCGTACCAGTCGGCATTTGCACAGAGACCACCGGCAAACTGCGCCCCGAGGCCCGCCCGGGTCACATGCGGCGCCACCTCATAGAGCTTGCCCGGAAGTGCGGCCGAGGCGAACACGATCACACCGTCGTACACACCGGTTTTCAACTCATTGTAGTAGGTTGTCAGATTTCCCGAGACGCCGATTGCACCGGTGCCCGAAAGCCAGTTGATGGCCGGGCCCGGTGCGGCAATTTTCTTACCGTCGAGGTCGGCAAGACCTTGGACAGGGAATTTGGTCATCAGAAGATAGTCGTCGATCCCGACCGGTGCGCCCAGATACACCACCCCGTTGTCGCCATAGGCCGCATTCATTCTGGGGTCTTCGCGGTGCAACTGGTCCATCAGTTCCGAGACAAGGCGGGGATCGTCGCTGACGAACGGCGTATAGTAAGTGACGTTCTGGACCGCCAGTTTGGACGGATCGAACAGGCTTTGGCAGATACCTATTTCTGCCAAACCCGCTTCGACTGTCTCAAGCTCGTCGCCCACCTTTGCGATAGATCCGCCATACTGCCCGTCGAAGCTTATGCTGTGTCCACTACCGTCGAGTGCCGTCTCGACCCCGGGTACAAAGGCCTCGTCGATCATTTTCACCCAGCGAAACACACCGGGATGGCCCGCCGCCACAGTCGCGGTGAAACTCTCCGCGAGCACCATGCCCGGCAGAGCCACCGAAATGAGTACCGTGGCTGCTATATGTCTGATCTTCATGTCGTCCTCCCTTACGTATTATGTCGTATCCGCTATGGCTTTTGCCCCTCCCACAACGAACCGTGTGAGTTGCCGGATCAAAGCGTCGTCGTTGAGTTTGTCGGCTTCATTGCCCATCAGCCGTTCGACACGGCCATCCCTTGAAATGACCGACGCGAGAACACCCAGTGCAAACTGATAGATCTGTGCGGCGGTTGCCCGGGTTGCGCCCGGCAGCGCCCCTTCGACGGCATCGAGGAATTCCTTGGCGGTCGGATCATAGCATTCGCGAACCAACGCCTGGTCGCGCGCATGTCCGGCAATCAAACCGGCGAAGATCCGGGCATAGGCTTTACCGCCGCCTTCCGGACCGAGAGCGGGGATAAACAGCGCCTCGATAATGCGATCCAGGGCCGAGGGTTCGGTCAAATCGATGACGCGCAGGCGCAACAACCGGGCATCATTTATCAGTTTCGACCTCTGGCGAATAACAGCCTGGTAAAGCTTGTCCTTGGACCCAAAATGGTAATGCAGCAGAGACTGGCTGACGCCCGCCCGCTCGGCCAGGGCCTTCATCCCGGCACCATCAAACCCCTTCTCGGCAAACTCCACCTCCGCTGCGCGCAGGATCTTATCCAGGGCAAGGTCCTGCGCCGCATCCTCCTGGTTTTCCGTAAGCAACATAGGATTGATCATATCCTGACTGATTGATCAGTCAATACTCTATGCCAGTCAGGATCCGCCGTACATGCGATGGGACCTGTTCCAAGATGCTCTGCAGTTGATACCGAATGCCTGCAGGTTTTGGATCCAAAACAGCGGCCGAGCTAGACCACATTCACGGCAAACTCGCGGAACCGGCTTTGACGTTAGAGGCGCTTCAAAGCCCGCCTTATCGGAGACGTCACATTGTGTGGCAGAATCCGGGCAATCTTTTTTAAAGCGTTGTTGCGGCCGTTGGGCGGTAGGTAGATTTGCGCGGGCGTCAGGTTGGAGTAACCGCCGAGGTCAATGAGCTGAAACCCGATCTCAGGCTGATTGACTATGCAGAATTGCCTGTAGGGCAACGTTAGGATTGGAACACCCATCGCTTCCGCGAAATACACGGCAAATGGAAATACTTCAGTAGGGGAGTGCTGTACGCCGTGTTGCCAGATGTTCTTGGTAAAATCATCGCCACCGATTATCCCTCCATGCCGAACCTTTGGAAGCATGTGGATCAAGTCGATGGTTATCCCCCGAAGTGTGTGATCTCCGTCTATGTAAACGCAGTCCAAGGAATGCTCGTCTATCTGTTTGGAAGCGACACTCGTCGTGTCCCTCAGGACCACTCTCTTTGATGCGAATGCCTCGGTTCGCATCATCGCCTCGTCAAAAATCTCGCTGAACTTGGCGTCGCTCGTGTTTGCGGGCTTGTTCCAATCCGTCAGATTTCGCCACGGATCGATCATGTAATACCGTTCTACCTGATCACATGCACCGAGAATGAACCCAGCAAACTCACCCCTGAAAACGCCAACCTCACACACGGTCTTGGCTTCGGTAAGAGAGACGATACTACGCCACAAATGCAACCTGTCACCGGCTTCCGCAGCCTTCTGAATTGCCTCGATATTATCCATGGCGAGTGCCTTGTGCTTCACAGTACGTACCGCAGTGTCACACGACTGATCCCCGGTGTACACTGGCGGCATCCGCCTCTCTGTTTCCCAAAGGTGCATTCCGTTCGGGGGCAATGATCGGCAGGTCCTGGGATTTCTGAATTCGGCCGCCGCCCTCGCTAACGCCGTGCGACCCGGTGCGGGTCGCTTTGCCAGACGTGCGATCCATACATCGTGGTTCCCATTGGACCAATGTTCTGCGCGTTCCCCAGAACCCGGCGGGCGGGGATCATGGGCTGACGACAAACACGGTTGGTGGTGTTGTTAGCCCAGAGTGAGCGTATCTGCCAGGGGCTATCCCCCGGGGCTATCCCCCAGGGCTATCCAATGTGCGGCTTGTCTTTCAGCACGGATTGTGGATTGCTCAACCCCTGCCGCTTTGTGGAGGGGCGCGAAATGATCGGTCTTGACGTTCTGATACCCTACTCTCTGATAGTCCTGGGCTTTGTATTTATCCCGGGTCCAGCGACCCTGCTTACTGTCGCACGCGCAACAACCTCGGGTACTCGGGTTGGCATCGCTACGGGTGCGGGTATTACCGCCGGGGACCTTGTCCACACGATGATGGCGGTCGTCGGGATCTCGGCGATCATCGCAACCTCGGCCATGCTCTTTAGCATCGTAAAGTACCTGGGCGCGGCGTATTTGTTTTATCTGGGCTTGAAGGCGCTGGTCGGAAGCACGCAGCTCGATCTTGGGCAAGGCCGCCTGCCGATTACCGCTTCGCAGGCCTTCCGGCAGGCGATCGTGGCCGAGGTTCTCAATCCCAAGACCGCGCTGTTTTTCCTTGCGTTCCTGCCGCAGTTTATCGTTCCCGAGAATGGCTATGTCGTCTTACAGCTCTCACTCCTTGGTGCGTTGTTCGCACTGATCGGTCTGTTCAGCACAATTGTGTACTCCTTTGCGGCCGGTGGCCTTGGCTCCGTGCTGCGGCGTAACCCTGCAGTTCTGAAATGGCAGGCGAAGGCTGTCGGAGGCATCTATTGCGCGCTCGGGCTGCGGCTGCTGGCGCAGGAACGTTAGCCGAGAATGCGATGCAACCCGTGGCGTACCGCCCGATCCGCCTTGTGAGTCACCCGGCGGCCACGGTAGACGGTGCCAAGCTGTCCGGCACAGGCCTGGCGCAAAATTTCCACCACGGTTCTGATATCGGGTCGTCCTTAGGATGGCGTTAACCATAACGGGGCAGGGTGTGGCTTGGAAATACATGTCGCAGCCCAATGACCTATCGCCCCGAGATTGATGGCCTTCGTGCCCTGGCCGTAGTGGCCGTGGTCCTCTTTCATGCCCGTGTTCCGGGATTTGAAGGCGGTTTTGTTGGGGTCGATGTCTTCCTTGTTCTGTCTGGATATCTGATCGCGCAGCAGCTTCGCGCGCGCCCGGATGTAACCGCTTTTCTGGTGCGGCGGATCCGACGGCTAATGCCGATGATGCTGGTGGTTTGCCTGGCGTCGGTTCCCTTTGCATGGATGCTGTTGCTGCCGGCCCAGTTCAAGGATTTCGGGCAGTCCTTGGTGGCCGGGCCGCTTTTCTTGGGAAATCTGCTGTTCTGGCAGGAAGCGGGATACTTTGCGGAAACGGCCGCGGCCAAACCGCATCTGCATCTGTGGAGCCTGGGGCTTGAGGGGCAGTTTTATCTGGCGATGCCGTTCCTCATTTTGCTGCGCAAAGGGGGCTTGGCTCTGCTTGCGGCGGTGAGTTTTGGCTTTTGTGTTTGGGCCAGCTGGCACGCACCAGCGACGGCATTCTTTTTACTACCTGCCCGGTTATGGGAGTTTCTGGCCGGGGCACTGCTGGCCCTCCATGCTTCTCGCGGTGCGGCCTGGTTGGCGCCACTGGGCCTGGTGCTGATCGGCGCAGCGATTCTGTTGCTAGACGGGGCGATGGCGATACCGGGGGCTTTGGCCCTGCTTCCTGTGGCAGGCACGGTTGCTGTTCTGGCCGCGCAGCCCTCGCCGGGCGTGCTTACCGTGGCGCCGGTGGTTTGGCTGGGGCGGCTCAGCTATAGCATTTACCTGTGGCATCATCCGGTGTTCGTATTTGCCGCAATCGCGGTCCCTGCATTCACCGTCCTGTATATGCTGCCGGTGCTTCTGCCGTTGATCCTTGTGCTATCATGGGTGAGTTGGCGGTTGATCGAGCAGCCGCAGCGCCAACGCCAGGATCTGAGGCAGATTGTGGCTGGTGCCGGCGCGCTTGCTATGCTGGGAATAGCGCTGCATGTCGCGCAGGGGGCGCCGAACCGACTACCGGCGTCCGCGCAAACCGTTTTGGAACGCGCGGAACGCGGACCGATGCCCTGTCATGATGCCCATTCCGTCAGCGAATTGGCACACGGGACGTTGTGCCGGATCGGCGCCCCGGATGCGACGGCCCAGATCGCACTCATCGGTGACAGCCATGCGGGCCATCTTACACGGGCGTTGGATGCGGCGCTTCGAACACAGGGCCGGGCGGCGGTGGTGCTGAGCCGCAGTTGGTGCCTGCCGCTGCCCGACTTTGGCACAAATGCCCCGTCACGCGGTCCTGAGTGCGCTCGTTTCATGGCCGAGGGGTGGGCCCGTCTTGCGGGCGAACCGGAGGTTCGGGTCATCGTGATGGCGGCACAATGGGCGAATGGTATCGCCGGGGCGCGGGGCGACCTGCTGCCGGTGACATACCGCTTTGAAGGCGCGCAGTTTCCCGACAACGGGCAGGCCTTTGCGGCTGCACTTGGATCGCTTAAGGCGGCACCGGCGCTCCTGTCCAGACGCCTAATCCTTGTTGAGCCGGTGCCGGAGTATCCCTCCGCTGTTCCCGCAGCAGTTGCGCGCGCACTCTGGTCCGGTAAGGGGGACGCGGGTGTTGGCGTGCCGCTGGATTATACGCACCGAAACGGCGACGCTCTTGCCGCGCTGGCGTGGTTTGAATTCGCAACGCGGGCAACGGTGGTTCACTCGGCCCGGATCCTTTGTCCACAGGGTCCACCGTGCCCCGTCCTCGATGGTGACGTCCCTCTCTACCGTGATGCATCGCACCTGTCCCGCAGCGGGGCGGCGCGCCTGGTTGCAGCATTGCTGGAAGTATTGGATGATCCCTCCTGACCAAAAGGAGGCTCCCATGCAGGTCTTTCCAGCGGGCTCCCGGCCAACGCGCCAAGGGCCCGAAAGCTATTTCACCGGACATGTTGTCCTTGAACCGATCATCGGCGCGCCCGACCCGTCAAAGATGACAGCCAATATTGTCAGCTTCGCGCCGGGCGCACGAACCCACTGGCATACGCACGATATGGGTCAGGCGCTGTATGTGAGCCAAGGTGCCGGGCTGATCTGCCTGAGGGGAGAAGCACCACAGCCAATACGCGCGGGCGATACTGTCTGGATACCCGCAAATGTTGAGCATTGGCATGGCGCCGCACCGACGACCGCAATGACCCATCACGCCATGCAGCCCAGCAGTGATGGCCAGGAAACGCACTGGCTCGAGGCGGTGGACCCGTCGGACTATCCGCCCGGCTGACGTCACAGGCTGTTGGGCAAGCCAGAAGTGACACGCTAAACTCAATGCGTGCGCCGATTCGAACGGCGTCCTGAGGGGGGTGCGACACAGCATCCGTATCTAACAACAGAGGAGATACCTATGGCGTTAAAGGCTTTCGTTGCCGGTATTGCTGCGTCGCTTGCACTGGGTGCTGCGATGCCCGCAGCCGCACAACAGCAGTTTATCTCGATTGGAACCGGCGGAGTGACCGGGGTGTATTACCCGACCGGCGGCGCGATCTGCCGCCTTGTGAACCGGGACCGCAAGGACCACGGCATACGGTGCGCGGTCGAGAGCACCGGTGGATCGGTTTACAACATCAACACCATCAAGGCCGGCGAGCTTGAGTTTGGCGTAGCCCAGTCGGACTGGCAGTTCCACGCCTTCAACGGCACATCGAAATTCGAGGAGAACCCGTTCCCCGACATTCGGGCGATGTTCTCGGTCCATCCCGAGCCGTTCACGCTTCTGGTGCGCGGTGACAGCGATATCTCGGGCTTCGACCAGATCGTCGGCAAACGGGTGAACGTCGGCAACCCCGGTTCGGGCCAACGCGCAACGATGGAAGTTGTGATGGAGGCCTTTGGCATCGGCATGGGGGATCTGGCCCTGGCGACAGAGTACAAAGGCAGCGAGATGGCCAAGCAAATCTGCGACGGCAACATCGATGCGATGATCTACACGGTGGGTCACCCTGCCGCGGCGATCCAGGAGGCGACCACCACCTGTGATGTGAAGCTGGTCGATGTGGTTGGTGAGCCGATCGACAAACTCGTCTCCGAGAACCCCTACTACCGCGTCGCGACCATCCCGGGCGGCATGTACGCCGGCAATGATGACGAGACAACGACCTTCGGCGTTGGCGCCACTTTCGTCACCTCGGCGGACGTGTCCGAGGATGTGGCCTATACCGTGGCCAAAGCGGTGATGTCGAACCTTGAGGATTTCCGTGGTCTGCATCCGGCATTCGCAAATCTGGACGCTGCGGAAATGGTCTCGGATGGCCTCAGCGCGCCGCTGCATCCCGGTGCGGAGAAGGCGTATAAGGAGCTGGGTCTGATGAACTGATCCGGGTTGGGGCGGTCCGGTTCGGATCGCCCCAATGTCTTCTCGGGGGGCTAACTATGCGTTTAAGCTGGTGTCTGGGCGTCGTTCTCACATGCGGGTCTGTCGGGGCCCAGGACTGCGGCGCACCGGAACTGGGCTGCGAAACCGCAGGTGGCATATATCATGTTGCGGTGCCGGATACCGATCGCCCACCAATGGTTCTGTATTTGCATGGGTACGGCGGGTCCGGCGCATCGGCCGTGCGCAACCAGGGCTTTGCCCGGCGCTTTACGGATCGGGGCTATGCGCTGGTTTCGCCCAGCGGTCAAATCGATCCAGACGAACGTTTCCGGCGGGACTGGGATGTCGATGACGGCTATCCGATGCCCCGCGATGACGTGTCTTTCCTGAGCGCTGTTATCACCGATGCCGCCCGACGTTTCGATCTGGATGGTGAGCGTGTGCTGGTCACCGGGTTTTCGCGCGGCGGTTCGATGGTGTGGGATTTCGCCTGCGCTGCGCCCGAGGCGGCGACGGCCTTTGCGGCGGTTGCGGGCGGGTTCTGGGAACCGATCCAGCCTGATTGTGCGGGGCCCACGCATTTGCACCATAGCCATGGGTTCACCGATCCCATGGTCCCGCTGGAAGGGCGGGCTGTTCACTTTGAGGGCATAGACTTCGTTCAGGGCAATATTCTGAAGGGGCTGGACACCTGGCGCCGCGAAAACGGTTGCGAGGGGCGTGCAGACGATAGTCTGATCGAGGGCGAGGTCTGGGAAAAGCGCTGGACCGCCTGCGCGGCGGGTTCGCTGACCCTGCGGCTGACGCCGGGCGGTCATGGTCTTCCCGACGGATGGACGGGCCTTGTGCTTGACTGGTTCGAAGCATTGCCAGACGCCGGCTGAACGGCGCGACCTTAAGAACGCGGACCGGATACCGGCTGCAATAGGTGCCCGAATGGGCCACAACAGGGACAGGAGGCCGCGATGAGTGCTGCCGAGGAACTCAACCCATCCCGCACCGCGGACGAGATGGTCGCCGATGCCGATACCGGCGGGCGCAATGTGGGTGGCGTTCAGGCCACGCTGATTGTCGGAATATGTATCGCCTGGTCGCTGTTCCAGCTTTATATCGCATCCAAGCTGCCGGGCGTATTGGCCCAGACGACCGGGATCGCCTTTTTCGCAAATGTTGTGGCGCAGGCCCGGTTCATACACCTCGCCTTCGCACTGACACTTGCGCACCTGGCCTTTCCCATGTTCGGGGCCAAGGATCGCATTCCCTGGTACGACTGGCTGCTGGTGATCCTGAGCATCGCGGCAACACTTTATCTGGTGGTTTTCCGTTTCGAGATTGCCGACCGGCCGGGGCTGTGGAGCACCGGGGATGTGGTGATGTCCGGTATCGGGATGTTCGCGCTGATGGTCGCGGTGTTCCGCTCGCTGGGGCTGCCGCTGGTGATCATTGCCGGAGCGTTCCTGTGCCTGGCGTTTTTTGGCGGCTATTCCGAATGGGTCCGCAACCTGACCAACTACGGCGGCTCAAGCTTTACCAAAGCCATGGGCCATTACTGGATGCAGACCGAAGGTGTCTTTGGCGTGGCACTTGGGGTGTCGACGAGCATGATCTTTCTGTTTGTTCTGTTCGGCGCCATTCTGGACAAGGCGGGCGGCGGAAACTGGTTCATCAAAGTGGCCATTGCCCTGTTGGGGTCCCTGCGCGGTGGCCCGGCCAAAGCCTCGGTCCTGAGTTCGATGATGACCGGAATGATCTCGGGCTCTTCGATTGCGAACACCGTGACCACCGGCACCTTTACCATTCCGCTGATGCGCAAGATCGGGTTTCCGGCCGAGAAGGCCGGGGCGGTGGAGGTCGCAAGTTCCACCAACGGTCAGCTTACGCCACCGGTGATGGGCGCCGCGGCTTTCCTGATGGTCGAATATGTGAACATTCCGTATATTGAGGTGATCAAACACGCCTTCCTTCCTGCGGTGATCTCGTACATCGCCCTTTTGTACATTGTGCATCTGGAGAGCCTGAAAATGGGCCTTCAAGGCCTTAAAAAGCCGGGTCGGCATATCGGGGTTGTGATGATCCTGATCCTTTTCTTGACGGGCTTTCTGTTCATGGCGGCGGTGACCTATGCGGTTGTCCTGTTCCGTGGCCTCCTGGAACCGTCGATGCCGGGTGCGACGATCTATCCGGCGCTCATCTTGCTGCTTGTGGCTTATCTGGTGTTGCTGTTTGTTGCATCACGCTATCCGGATGTGGAGCCGGATGATCCAAATGCGGCCGAGGTCGTGGCCCCGCGCCTGACACCCACGCTGATGGGGGGCGCATATTACGCATTGCCTATTTTCGTGCTGGTCTGGAACCTGATGGTGCGGACCGAGGATCTTGATCGGTTGAGCCCGGCGCTTTCGGCGTTCTGGGCCACGATCGCGATGATCATTGTCGGGCTGACACACCGGCCGATCAAGGCGATCTTCCGAGGCCAGCTGGGCTTCTTGACCTCGTTTGTCGAAGGTTTCAAGGATCTGGTCGACGGCTTGATCATGGGCGCACGGAACATGATCTCAATCGGTGTTGCGACAGGGGCGGCCGGGATCATCGTTGGCACGATTTCCCTGACCGGTGCGCATCAGATCATCGGCCAGGTCATCGAGACCATCGCCGGCGGCAATCTGATCATCCTTCTGGTCCTTGTCGCGGTCCTCAGCCTGATCCTGGGAATGGGATTGCCCACAACGGCAAACTACATCGTTGTCAGTTCGCTGATGGCGCCGGTGATTGTCAGCGTGGGGGCGCAGTCGGGGCTGATCGTTCCGCTGATCGCGGTGCATATGTTCGTGTTCTATTTCGGGATACTTGCCGACGACACGCCGCCGGTGGGCCTGGCAGCCTATGCCGCGGCAGCGATCAGTCGGGGTGACCCGATCAAGACCGGCGTGCAGGGCTTCGCCTATGACATCCGCACGGCGATCTTGCCCTTTATGTTCATCTTCAACACCGATCTGCTTTTGATCGACGTGTCCTTCATGGGCGCGGTCCTGGTGTTCTGCATTTCCCTGGTGGCGATGCTGTTGTTTGCCGCTGTCACCCAGGGGTATTTCATCTCGAAATCTCGACTGTGGGAGTCTGCGGTCCTGCTGCTGGTGGTGTTCCTGCTGTTCCGTCCCGATTTCTTTCTGGATCAGGTATCGGACAAGTACCGAAGCGTCAGCGGCCCCGCAGCATTGGCCGAGATCGGGGAAAGCCCGGCAGGTGCGCCGATCCGGTTGATTGTGAACGGGCCGGACTTCGACACAAGCATTGTCGGCGATGTGACGTTGCAGATCGTACCTGAGGCCGATGGCGACGGTGTCGCACGGCTCGACGCGGTTGGCCTTGCGGTGCTGGAAGACGGTGATGCCCTGGCCCTGGAAGAGCCATTTCCCGGGACCCCATTTTTCGAGCAGCTTGCGAATGGCTATGACTTCTACGGCGACACGCCGGTCACCATTTCGGAGGTCTTGTTCGAAAACGACCGGATGCCGAAGGAAGTGTTTTTCATCCCCGGGCTTCTGCTCATGCTGCTGATTGCGGCCCTGCAGTGGCGTCGAAAGACCCAGGCACCGTTCTGATGGAACTGGGGGTTTCGGCCCAGGCCGCCCCGGTCGTCGAGGCTGTTCGCGGAATGGTGCGCGGGAACATCGCCGCGCTGGATGCGGAATTCCACTCCCTGGTCGGGACGGGCGGGCAGCGCTTTGCCTTTACACCGCGGATGACCGAAATTCTGGAGGGACTGAAGGCCGAGGCGCGGGCGGCCGGTCTGTGGAACCTGTGGCAGACGGAAAAGTCGGGTTTGAGCACGGTCGATTATGCCTATCTGGCCGAAGAGATGGGCCATGTTCGCTTGGCCGCTGAGGTTTTCAACTGCTCGGCGCCGGATACGGGCAACATGGATGTTCTGACGCGCTATGGCACCAAGGCGCATCAGCAACGCTGGCTGACACCGTTGATGGAGGGAAAGATCCGCTCAGCCTATCTGATGACAGAGCCCGCCGTTGCAAGCTCGGATGCGACCAATATTGCGCTGCGGTGCGTCAGGGACGGCGACAGCTATGTGCTGAACGGCGAGAAATGGTGGGCCAGTGGGGCCGGGGATCCACGCTGCGCACTGTACATTGTCATGGTCCGCACCGCCGATGAGGGGCACAAACATCAGTGCCATTCGATGATCTTGGTGGATCCGGCCAGCCCTGGGATCGAGGTCCTGCGGCCGATGCAGGTGTTCGGCCATGATGATGCGCCCCAT
>JBCCYF010000125.1:0-13569 GCA_039190275.1 Pseudomonadota bacterium
ATCCATGAATCCAACGCCAACAACGGAGCGGCGTTACCCTCCCATACCGGAAAACCACGGTTCCGCATACGGTGTCACGGCCCGCCCAGTTTTCGCAACACAGCCGGGCGTCGACCGGTGAGCACCTCATTCGACGCAACATTGTTCGGCGATGGCCCGGCTCCAGTGACAGCGGCGACAACACTCGTCGATGTACTTGACAGGCTGCTTGACCGGGGTGTTGTCCTGCGCGCCGAACTGTGGCTAACCGTGGCGGATGTTGAGCTGGTGTTTCTGGGCGCGGATGTCGTGCTTTGTTCGCCCGAAACAATCAACGCGCAGCGCCTGCATCAACCCGCTGGGACATCGGCGTGAGATTACCCAATACCACGACAGTTGCGCCGGACGCACCTTGTTTGTTGGGATTTACCGCGGCGGCGGATGACATTGGGTTGCCTGATGGGGTCGGTCTCTGGCTCCTGTCGACACCGGATATACGAGCGTTGTCATGTACCGCAACTCCGCAGCGTGCCGAATTTTTGAAGCTTGCACAAAGCTGCCATGATCGTCTGCCGACATATCTACCTTTGCGCGGTAGGTTACCGGGGGCTGCGGATATGCAGCGGTACCTTGCTCTGAACGGCACTCTTGCGCGCGAACGCATACACCAAACCGCCGGTTGTTTTGAGGCGATACTGACCCTGAAAACTCCAGAACTCGACGATCTGCCGAACAGTCCAGGGCAGTCCGGCCGGGACTGGCTTCGCACGCGTGCGTCCGCATGGGCGTGCCAAGAGGAACGTCGGGACCAGACGCTGGAAGCGGCGCGTTTCCTGGTACGGGACCTGGCGCATCTGCTCATTGATCACCGGATCTCGACATACTCCTTTGGCGTCGACATCGCCGTCCTGGTTCGCAAGACAAGGATTGCCGACCTTCCCGTGGCGGCGAAGGTTGCATTTGAAGCAGCAACCCCTCCGTCTGGGACGACCTGCGGCCTTACCGGCCCCTGGCCACCTTTCAGCTTTGCCGGCCTTCCGCCGCTTCTAGAGGAGGATCCCCAATGATCCAGGACCCTGTTCATCTGTCAGTTGAGGACTGCGCTGCCGGTCTTGATCAACTGTTGGCAAGCCGCGCAGACACCAACGGTCGCATCGCCCTTGATCCTGACACCGTCGAGCAAGACATCGCCCGGTTGGTGCTGGGATTGATGGAATTCCTGCGCCGGCTGATGGAGTTGCAGGCGATCCGTCGGATGGATCGCGGATCCCTGACAGAAGAGCAGGAGGAACGACTTGGCATGACCCTGATGCGCGCCGCGACCGCGCTGCGTGACGTTGCAAGCCAGTTCGGGCTGACTGAAGCGGATCTCTCGCTGGACCTGGGGCCGCTTGGAAAATTGAGCTGAGTCTTTGGTTAACGGATTAGAAGGGGTAAGCCGTTATGTCGGCTCCTATGTGCTTTTTTCAGGCAAAGGCCCGACGCAATGAGTGAGCTTAAAAGCCCAAACCACACATTGGATGCCCTGGTTGCGGCCGGTGTCGTAAGCCATGTGCTGACCGTTTCTCCGCAAGAGGGGGAAACTTTCGACGTCGGTGCAGAGTCAGCCATCGTCGAGAAACTCTTCGGTGTCTTGCCCGAGCCTATTATGCGCCTCGCCACCGGTGAATATGCGGTCAACGTTGCCACCGCCGAACTTGAGGAGGAGGTGGCTGAACTGCTCAGCCCACGCATATGCAGCTTTGAACCGATGCAGGCTGTCGATGTGTCGGACACTTCGGACGGCTCGCTGGACGGGGTGACGAAACAGCTGGCCCAAATACAGGCCACGCTATCATCCCCAAGGCCGATAGAGTGGCCCGAGGAACTGTCCGCGCTCTCCGATCAGATTGCCAGAGCGTTCGAACCTGATCAGCGATTGGATCAGATCCTTGAGCATACCGCTGATCCAGCCCTTGGGGCGGCAATCGCCAGGTTGGAAGAAACCATAAGCGGCTGGCCTGAACCGGTTTCGGCGGAGGTGATGGACACCCTTAAGGGTGATCTGGACACTGTCAAAGCAGCGCAGCCCGATGTTTCCCGAATGTCCGAGGCGTTGACCCGTCGGATCGCCGAACTGCAGATGTTTCAGGACACACAAGCGGCGGCTTCTACGCGGTCGATAGACAAGATTTCCCAGGCGGTTGCGACCATCGCGGATCGACAGGCAGCAATGGAATCACGTTTGGACCAGGCGATTGCCAAACTGTCTGAACCGCCAGCAGGTAACCCGGAATTGTCGGACATGGTCGGTGGGTTGCAGCGTATTGAAGCGTCGTTGGAAGGGATCGCACAAATCGCTGGCGCGACACCTGCCGCGCTGGACACTATGGGAACCCACCTAACCCAGCTTATTGAACGTCCTGCCCCGGCGACTCCCGATCCCTTTGACCCAACGCCAATCACCGAGCGTATCGACGGTGTTGCCACGCAACTTGCCGGTCTGGGTCAGGCGATTGAAGCGCCGAAACCGATCGATATGGATCCTTTGACCGAACGACTCGACAAATTGAGTGAAGAACTGGTCCGCATGGGGGAAGCAAGTACTGCAAACGCCAAAGGATCGGACATGATCTCGGGGCTCAAGCGCTTGGAGGACACTTTGGACGGGGTTGCGCAGTCTGTCCGCACCACACCGGAAGTTTTGGATACTATTGGTGCACAACTAACGCAGCTCAATGATCGTCCGGCCACGCCAAGCATTGAACCATTTGATCCATCGCCAATATCTGATCGGATCGACGGTCTCGCTACCCAGGTGGCGGCTTTGAGCCAGGCGCTGGGCGCGTCGGCGCCGCTCGACATGGATCCGCTCATGGAGCGCCTTGACAAGATGGCAGAAGACCTGGATCGCATGGGTACATCGGGTGAAGACACCCAGACAATTGATCCCCTGGTTATTGAGGAGCGTCTTGAAGCAATTGACGCCAATCTGAGTACTCTGACAAACCGATCGGCAAGTCGGACCGAGAAAAGCCTTGAACTTGAACGCATGGCGTTGACGCGCGGAACCACTGTGTTCGAGACAATTCTTCGCCGTCTGGATGCGTTAACCGCAAATGTTGAAGAGCGTGGTGCATCGGCGCTAATGGCACTGGTGGATCGGGCGGAAACAGCACTCAGCAGTTTTACCGAACAGGCGGGCGGGTCTGACATCGCCACCTTAAAGGTCCAGAACGCCGATATTGCCCGTGCAATCGGGGGGATGCAGGAAAGACTGGCGTCCCAACCGGACCTGACCGAGCCGCTGGCCAGAATACAGACCGGAATCGACGCACTGCCAACCGAATTTCCAGCCCCGGTTACGCTTCCTACAAGCACCGAGACACCCTCGACGGACAATCGGGACGGCCTCATGCGCCTATCACTGGCTATGCAGTCGACATTGCGTCGCTTGGATGCAGCAACGAGCGAAATTGAGGATAAGGCGAAAGAACCTTTGACCGGCGTCCCTGCAAATCTGCAGGATGCCGTTGATGGGCTGATGTCCGCCTCAATTGCTGGCCAGGACATGATACGAGGTCTTGAAACTCGGATTTCCGATGTGTCGCAACAGATCGGCAAAATTGATATCCCGGCGCCTGCCGACACCGGCGAAATCCAACAACTGGTTGCTGAGATCAAGTCCGAGGTCCAAAAACTACACTCACCAAAGCCCACGGTTGATCTGGGTGTCGAACGTCGCGGGATGATCCGCCTTTCGAGTGCACTGCAAGGTATCATCCGGCGGCTGGATGCCCAAACAAGCGAACTTGAGGCACGCGATCAGGTTGAAACCTCGCAGGGCTCACCGGAACTCACAGACCTTTTGAAACGTGTAGATGCAAAGCTGTCTATGATCGAGAATGACGCTGTTGCCGGCGGTGCATTCCTTCCAGATCTGAAGCTGCTTTTGGCTGACTTTCTGGCCCAGATCGTAGCTGCACAAGCGCCGAAAAATCTGCATTAGAAGTCAGTTTTTCGATGCTGTTTATACAAGGCTTACCCTTATTTTACAGTACGTTAGCTCTTCTACCCTAAAACGACGGCACTAAAGCGACTCGGCTGCCGGAAGATCTGATTGGCCGACTCAGAACCTGAAAAATCGAAAGGTAAAACCTATGGCGATTGAGAAGAGCCTTGCGTCGACCAGCCTGGTTGAAGTTGTGGACCGTATTCTGGACAAGGGGGTCGTTATCGATGCGTTCGTACGCCTCTCTTTGGTCGGCATTGAGCTTGTTGCAATCGAAGTGCGCGCTGTCGTCGCTTCGGTCGAGACTTGGCTCAAGTATGCTGAGGCAATTGGCCTGACCGTCGATCCGCAGGCTGCATAAGTCTGCCCGATTTCAAAGCTGTCCGAGGCGGTTGTTTCGCCTCGGGCGTACGCTCCGGGCGCTCGCTTTCGCAATTTGGGGACGCTTGCGCGCAGTACTGGCCGGCGATGGCATTGTCCGGCGGACGCCGCGTCGAACTTAAGGTAGATTAAAATGAACCAACTCATCCCGGCCCCTTGCAACGCGGCGTCGGAGATGAGCCTAGATCGAAGAGCCACCGTCGACGATCTTTGCCGCATCGCACACGGAGAGTGCACCATACGACTGGTGCCCGCTGCGGCCGAGCGGATCATTGCCAGCCATCTCTGTGTCCGACGCATCATTGAGGAACGAAGACATGTTTACGGGCTGACCACGGGCTTTGGGCCATTGGCAAATCGGATGATCCCTACCGAAGAAGGTATAGAGCTTCAGCAGAACCTGATCTACCACCTTGCCACTGGTTTAGGACCGCGCCTCGACTGGAGGTCGGCTCGCGCCGTTCTTGCTGCTCGGCTCATGTCAATTCTGCAGGGTGCCTCCGGTGCTTCACTGGAGTGTGTGGAGTTGATGGTGGCAGTGCTCAATGCCGGATTTGCGCCGATCATACCCGAGCAAGGGACGGTAGGCGCATCCGGCGATCTGACACCGCTTGCGCATGTCGCCCTAAGCCTTCAGGGCAAATCCGGATTCATTGACAGCGCAAACGTTGAACTTCCGGCGTCCGCCGTTTTTGAAGTCATAGGTTGCGGGCCCCTGGATCTACGACGTCGGGATGGCCTTGCACTAGTCAACGGTACTGCTGCGATGACCGGCATTGCGGCATTAAACACAGCTGCAATGGATCGCGCGGTCAAGTGGAGCCTGGCGTTGTCCGCCGGAATGGGCGATGTGATGTCCGCGCGAACCGAGGCATGGTCTGCGGAGTTTTCTGATTTGCGCCCGCATCCCGGCCAAGTGCGCGCGGCGTCCCTTTTGCGGGAACGTAGTTTGGGTTCGTCGCGGATGCATCATGAACTGATAGCCTCTCGACAGATGCCACCGAACTACGCGGCTGTCGAAGAGACTGCCGGGCAGGATGCCTACACTCTCCGCTGCGTTCCACAAATCGTCGGCGCTTGCATTGATACGACCAGTTGGCACCGTTCTATCGTGGAGACGGAGCTCACGTCTGCCACGGATAACCCAATATTTCCCGAGAATGCGACCCGTCCGGCCCTACACGGCGGAAATTTCATGGGTCAACACGTCGCGCTCGCGTCTGATGCACTCGCAAACGCAATCATCGTTCTCGCGGGCCTAGCTGAACGCCAGGTCGCTCGCCTGACGGACGAAAGGCTAAACAACGGTTTGCCCGCGTTTCTAGCTGGTGCTCCGAGCGGGTTGCACTCTGGTTTCATGGGCGCACAAGTTACTGCGACTGCCGTTCTGGCGGAATTGCGTTCGAACGCCGGGGCGGCGTCCGTCCAATCCATTTCAACAAACGGGGCTAATCAGGACGTGGTCTCCATGGGCACGATTTCAGCTCGGAAGTGTGCGTCTCACTTGCAGGAAACCAACCAGATCCAATCGATACTGGCGCTTTGCGTTGCACAGGCTGTGGATATCATTCCAGACCCCGAACGGTGTTCCCCGGCCACATTGGCGCTTCACGCGAGGATACGAGAACACGTCCCGGTTTTGGTTGAGGATAGGTCATTGTCAAAGGACATTCAGAAGTTCGGGCGAGCCATCTCCGCGGAAGACCCACCGGCAACACCCTAAGAAACACGTTGAGCTCTCGTTGGCTAAATAAAATCTACTGGGGTGAGACAGCAGGGGACCCGACGACATTCCATGGAACGCATAGCAACACGCCAAGGGACGTTGCACCTGTGCGGGGGTCGAATACATTCACCCGGGACATATTCACTAGTTCTGATCCTTATCTCCGAAGCGGAGACATGGATGGCGCCGCCGCAGCACCTTACCGCGCTGTTTCAACGGATTATCCGTCGCCGCCAGTACGTAAGCTTGTTGAACTTGCGTTAGACCGGATCTCGAAGAGCGTACGAGAAACCGCAGATCAGCCGGGGCGCCTTTGGATTTGATCGGGCGGGGATCCGGGAGGTGCCGACGATCGGTCAAATGGTCTTACGAAGGTGGTGAGACTTATGCATTTAGTCGGCAATGAGTGCTGTTGGCGCATTCAGGATGGCGTCGTTCAGAAGTTCTTTGATCAGTGGAGTGGCATCGCCAGCATGGGTCTCGGCGCTGATCGCTGGGCAACATGCCCAGGCGATCAGATGGACCTTTGTCGCACCGCCAGCTTTTGAACGGTCGAATCCCGGGCTTTGCGTTGTCTTTTTTTACGCCCGATGCGTGATTGTGCGCCCGAAAGAGAAGCGTTGTTGATCATCCGGGGCTGATCCGGCGCGGCTATGCTGCGGTCCAGAGCTTCCTGGAGTTTCTCCCAAAGCCCTGCAACCGTCCGCTGGCCAAACTGGTCGAGGACGCCGGACTGCTTTCCGAACTCATCCGGCAAACCGTGCCATGAGACCCTTGCGTGTGATCTAGAGCATACTTCCCAGCAAACAACTCAAGGTTGGTTGCCAGACCTCCGCCACGTCCACGAACGCCGTCAACCCATTCCTCAAAGAACGCCCATTCCGCGCTTTCCAACAGCAATCATGCGAGGACAGCTTCAGCTGAACGGTATCCGGAAGGAGTTCCGTCACTGACTGAGAATTAGGTGCGCAACAGTACTAAGCCAGGGACCCCGAGACAAGCCTAGTCCAGATCACCTATTGAACGCGCTGGTGCTGTCATCGGTCCGCGCTGCGGTAGCAGAACGGTTACGCGTGTTCCGCGACCTAGCTCGCTGGTTGCGTGAACCGATCCGTCATGCAACTCGGCAAAAGACTTCACCAAACTCAGGCCCACACCGGTTCCCGAGATAGTTCCTGCGGTGCTGCCCCTAAAAAATCGGTCAAACACAAAGGGCAGTTCGTCAGGTGGGATCCCCGGACCGTAGTCACAAACCAGAATCTCCACGTTTTCATCTTTAGCCGGAAAAATGGCTAGTTCTATACGGGTCCCCTCCTGACTGAACCGCGCGGCGTTCCGCAACAGGTTTATGATGACTTTTTGAATCAGGTCCGGATCGCAATGGACTTCGAGCGCTGGCTCGGCTGGCGAGAACACAAATGTCTGGTCCGGATATGTGTGACCAACAGACCGCATGACGTTCTGGGCCAGATCATTCAGGTCTGTAGGTGCTGGCTCGCAGTCCAATTGGCCCGCCTCTATTTGGGCCGACATCAATATTGCCTCCATGTGGTCGACCAGTTCGGCGACCGAAGTGTCGATCAGATCCATCTTCGCGCCCAGTCGCTCAGGCGGGATCTTCTCTCTCCGACGTTTCACTTGGTTTGCGATACCCTTTATCACCGTGAGCGGGGTTCGGAATTCATGGCTCACCATGGACACGAATGCGCGCTGCACCGCGTTAATCTTAAGTTGCTTGTCGAGTGCCTGCTGTAGACGCTCGGCTTCTACGGACTTGTGGGCAAGGCGTTTGCGGGCAGTGATAATCTCGGTAACATCGCTGATAGTTCCTAGGAACTGCTTCGGTGACCCGTCCTCGCCAAACACTGGTCGACCGCGCCACCGCCAAACCAAGAATTCGCCATTGCCGGTTCGGATCCGTACCTGATGATTGAAGGACGTATTGCGCGCGATGCACCGGTTCAGCGCGAGCCGAAACTCCTCCACATCCTCTGAATGCAGCCACTTGAACACTGCCGTCATGGCGACCGGTCCGGGCGGCAGGTCACGGTTCAACAAATTCCATGCCCGCTCTGGCAGCAGGATCGTGTAAAGGCGCAGATCGACCTCAAAGGTGAGATCCCCGACCGCATCGAGAATCAGACCCAGCCGGGCGGCGTCGGCGACTGCGCGCGCAACCGGGTCGGTCCTATCTGTCGATCTTGCGCCCGGGGCTGTCGCCGGGGCGGTCTTGTCAATCAGGGTCATGCGTTCTGGGCTGTCATCTCACTACTCTGGTCATCCCAGGCGAACTCTTTGTCGAGGTCACTTTCAACCCATGCAGGAGGGCCGCCGTCATCATCCAAGGTATCTATAGATGACGGTCCCAAATCGGCGGCCTGAACGGCCTCTCTTTGTGCGAAGTTTCCGTCGCTTGAGAAGAACGCAATCACATTCTGAAGGCCGTCCGAGAGGTTTGCCATGCTGCGAACCGAACTGGCTGTGTCTGCAGCCATGGCGTTATTCTCTTGTGTCACATTGGTCATCGTCTCAAGAGACTCGGCGATGCGAGCGGCGTCCTGTTCCTGCGTAGTGGTCGCCGAGGTGATGGTATCGATTAGCCCCGCCACAGTATTCACCGCCTCCTGTATTTCGTTCAGTGCCTGCCCGGTCTGTTCCGCCTGATCCACACCGCGCCTGACATCGGTCATCGAGGCATCAACGAGGCTCTTGATATCAGATGCGCTATCGCTGGCACGCTGCGCCAGGGAGCGTACCTCCGAGGCGACAACGGAAAACCCCTTGCCTGCGTCCCCGGCGCGCGCCGCTTCGACCGCCGCATTCAGAGCCAGCAAATTTGTCTGAAAGGCGATATCATCGATCACACCGATTATGTCCGAAACCCGCTTTGACGACGCCTCGATCTCATTCATGGTTGCTGCCGCATTGCGGACGACTGTCGCCCCGGACACGGCCGCCGTTCTGGCGGCTTGGGCATGCGCTTCGGCCGAGCGGGCGTTCTCTGCGGTTTGCTGAACGGACTCGGCGATCTTGGCTGTTGCTGCGGACGTTTGTGCAAGCTGTTGTGCGGTCTGGTCGAATTGACCGGAAAGCCGGTCGGTACTCGCACTGATGCTGCCGATCGCGCTATTCAAACTGTCCGAGTCCGAGCGAATATGGTCCACCGTTTCGCTGAACTTTGCCACCATCGTATTCGAGTTATCGACAATTTCGCCAAACCGGCCGAAATATTCGGACTCGATCTTATGTGACAGGTCGCCACTCGCCATTTTTGACACCAGATCGTTGATGTCATCCAGGGCCTGTCCGACAAATCCTGTCAATGCGTTCACACCGGTCGCAATCTTGTAATAGCTGTTGGCCTTATCCTCTACTGCGACCCTGATATCCAGCTCGCCCAGTTCGATCATCTCAACAAGATTCTCGATCTCGTTCTCCATTTCGAATTCGCTGGTCAGATCGATCCACTGCGTCACGTGTCCGATCACCGTTCCATCCGGGTCCAGTGCTGGCGTGACGCGAACCCTCAGCTTGCGGCCGCCGATGTGTGTGACACCCTCATGCGTGTGGTTTTCGCCGGCCCGCAGCTCCGCCCGGGCCGCGTCGTCAAGCTCGTTCAACGAGGTATAGAATGTCGAAACACTGGTCCCGATCAGATTTTCCGGATCAACATTTGGAAACTGTTCCACAATCCGTTCACGGTGGGTGGTGAACTGAGCCTGTATGGCGGGGTTTACATATACGATGTTTCCATTTGTGTTTGAGATCATGACCATGGTCGACGCCGCATCCAGTCCGGACCGCAACCGACTCGCACGGATACCGTTGAAGTATAGGGTGTTGATCGTACGGGCCAAGTCGCCGAATGGCCCCAGGTCATGCGAATAGATGCTGTTTAACGATTTACCATCAAGCATATCGTTCGCTGATCCGGAGATCTTTCTCACACGTCTGACGGTGTTTCGGTTTTCAGTGGCCGACAGCAAGATGCCGATCACCATCATCACCGACCCCAAGATATGCAGCTGTTCAGCCGGTATGTCGACTTCGACGTAGTCCGGCCCGATGACCAACGTAATACCCGCGACCGCACAAAGGGTACAGGCAATGCCGCGCGCGCGCTCGGACTGACCGATGGCGCGCGCAAATTTGAGGAAGCGATGTCGCTTTATCTTCCTGATTATCCGTTTCACTACCCAAGACCTCCCGGGATTGCCGACCCGTTGGCGTTGCCCCAGCAATAGCGTGCAAAGCGTTAAAAAAAGTTTCGTGTGCGGCGACGGGGAGGCGGACGGCGCTTAAGGTATCTTTCATTCGATCGCGCTAGACACGCCCTATTGAAGGAGCATGGTCATATGGCAACGATTTGTATCGTCGAAGATGAACCCGCGATCCGAGATTTGGTGATTGAAGAGCTCGAGGATTGCGGCCACAAAGTTTTTCCAGCGGTAAACGGCCGGGATGGTTTAGACGTAATTATTAGGGAAAAACCGGACCTTATCATCTCTGATATCAATATGCCGGAAATGAATGGGTTTGAGATGCGTGCCCGGTTGTTGCGGGATCATTCCGATTTCGAAAACACACCGTTCATGTTTCTTTCCGCATTTGCAGACCGTGCCGACATTGCGGACGGGATGGTTGTTGGTGCCAGGGCCTATCTGACAAAACCCATCGATTTTGATCTACTAATTGCGTGGATCGACCGGCTGACCTGAGCGCGGGCAAAAGAAAAGCCGGACCGCGTCGGCCCGGCTGATCTGTCCCGGGCCGATATGGCCCGAGGTAGGATCCGATTAGATCAGTTGGTAAACTCCGGGTAGGCTTCCATGCCCAGTTCGGAGGTGTCCAAGCCGTTGATTTCGGCTTCTTCGTCGACCCGTATGCCCATTGTGGCTTTCAGAATACCCCAGACCACGAAGGATACGACGAAGACAAAGACGCCCACGATGATGATCGGTATCAACTGACCCATGAATGTTGCATCCGAATTGGTCAGCAACACGGCCAATGTTCCCCAGATCCCGGCAAACAGGTGAACCGGGATCGCGCCGACCACATCGTCGATCTTCAGTTTGTCCAGGAACGGCACCCCGAAGACCACGATCACGCCGCCGATAGCGCCGATAATCGTCGCCATTCCCAACGACGGTGTCAGTGGCTCTGCCGTGATCGACACAAGTCCTGCCAAAGCACCGTTGAGCACCATCGTCAGATCGACCTTGCCATACACAACTTGCGTCAGGATCAGTGCGGCGACGGCGCCGCCCGCTGCGGCGGTGTTGGTGTTTGCGAATATCCGGCTCACGTCAGCCGCATCGCCGATGGTGCCCATCGCCAGTTGCGAACCGCCGTTGAACCCAAACCAGCCCAACCACAGGATGAACGTGCCCAGCGTGGCCAGCGGCATGTTGGACCCAAGCATCGGCACAACCTGGCCGTCCTTGTACTTGCCGACCCGTGCGCCCAGAAGGATCGCACCCGCAAGGGCCGCCCATCCACCGACCGAGTGAACAACTGTAGATCCGGCAAAGTCCAGGAAGCCCCACTGGCTGTCCAGAAAACCGCCACCCCACTTCCAGGACGCCTGGATCGGGTAGATCAACGCGGTCAGAACGATCGTGAAGATCAGGAACGGCCAAAGCTTGATACGTTCTGCCAGTGTGCCCGAGACAATTGACGCCGTGGTGGCACAGAACATCAGCTGGAAGAAGTAGTCCGAACCCGTTGAAGCATAACCGGCATCATCCACATCCGCTGGGGCGACCCCAACAGCCTCAAGGACGGCCGGGGCAAAGAGAATACCCAGATATCCACCACCCTCATCCGAGCCGATCGACCAGGAGCCCAGCGGATACATCAGGTTATAGCCGACCAGATAGTACATGATCGCCGCAAGCGAAAACAGCGCGATGTTCTTGGTCAACTGGGTCGACACGTTTTTCGAGCGTACCAGTCCGGCTTCGAGCATGGCAAAGCCCGCCGCCATCCACATAACCAGAAAACCACCGACAAGAAACAGCAGCGTGGTCAGGATCCACGCGGTTTGCTCACCAGGTTCGGCCGGGGCGGCGTCCTGCGCCAGGACCGGCGTTGCGGCCAGTGCCACCGCGACCGCCAGGCCAGAATACTTAAGATACTTCGACATCATTTTTTCTACCTGTTCTGGATGTTGGCAGCGCTTACAGCGCTTCTTCACCGGTTTCACCAGTGCGAACCCTCAGGGCTTGCTCCACGTCGATCACAAAGACCTTGCCATCGCCGATCTTGCCGGTCTTGGCGGTGTTTGACAGCGCCTCGATGGTGGACGCGACCATGTCGTCCGCGACAACCAGCTCCAGCTTGATCTTGGGAACGAAATTCACCACGTACTCGGCGCCACGGTAGATCTCGGTATGTCCGGCCTGACGACCGTAGCCCTTGACCTCGGACACCATCAAACCCTGGACGCCCAGGCCGGTCAGTGCCTCGCGGACCTCCTCCAGCTTGAACGGTTTGATGACTGCTATGATCAGTTTCACTTTTATCCCCTTACGCTCAGGGCCCATCTTCGCAGGCCAGAGAATTACCTCACCAAATGGTGATTGCCGCGAACCAAAAGTGCGCGTGAGGACAAGGCCAGAATTTTGACACATTCCTGAAAGAGCGGTTCCGAGAATCCGGGCAATAGTACCGAATCTGAGCACATGAACCGGAATGTGCCCAAAAAACCGGCATTCGATGAAGGCGGCGAATTCCACTCCACAAATCGGATCCAAGCGGATATGCTTCTAGCAACGGGCGTCAGACCCATAAGTTAGGCAGAGCAGATGGTAAGCAATCGAGATACGCGCACGAAACCCGTGACGCGCAAAAGGCGCAGGCAAGTAAAACGAAAACCTCCGACCAAACGTCCCGGACTGATCGAGCGCGTCCTGCGCTTGATAATGTATACGCTGTTTATCCGCCTGGTATGGTGGATTGGCGTGCGGGCCGCCTTACTTGGCGGGTTGGTCTTGGGTGGTAGCACGTTTTACTACTATGTGACCCTGCCGCAGATGGAGGAGCTTCTGGACGGGCGCGAGCAGGGTTCGGTCACGTTGCTTGATCGGTCCAACCAGACCTTTGCCTGGCGCGGCGCGCAATATGTGACGACACGGACGGAAACAGCGTCACCCCATCTGGTAAACGCGGTCGTCGCGACAGAAGACAAACGCTTCTTCAATCACTATGGCCTGGATCCGCGCGGTATTGCGCGTGCGATGGTCTCTAACGCGCAAGCCGGACGGATTGTGCAGGGAGGATCGACGATCACCCAGCAGGTGGCCAAGATCCTGTTCTTCTCCAATACGCGGTCACTTGAACGCCACATCAAGCAGATCCCGGTGGTTTTGGCGATGGAGGCGAAGTACTCCAAGAACGACATTCTCTCGATCTATCTCAACCGCGCGTATCTGGGCGCCGGTGCGCAGGGGTTCGAGGCGGCGGCGCAGCGGTACTTCGGCACAAGTGC
>JBCCYF010000126.1:0-13470 GCA_039190275.1 Pseudomonadota bacterium
CCCGTCGAAGCTGGCGAGGATTGGAACCCCAGTCCAGCCAAATCGAGCATGTCGATGAACGCATCAACTGCCCGCGCAGGGCTGTCTTCGCCCACGTAATCGTCCAAATATTCCGGCAGCAAAAGCGCCTGATGTCGGTCAACCCCTTCGATAAACCGCCCCATGGAAAACCTTCGCATCGAATGCAGAAATCATACCATCATTCAGATCAACAGGGGAGTTTCCACACAGCCTCCGGACTTTCCTGCCATTCTCCGCGAACAACTCAATAACCGTTTTGGTAGTACGTGGCGAACTCGCTACGCCAAGTATCGCGGAGCAAACTTTTGCGCCCGGGAGTCTTAATTACTGATAGGATACTGGTCTGACTTAGTCCTGGACAGCAAGACCAGGTATCACAAATGATTTGGGAAAGCAGTCCTCGGTCAGTGTCTCGTCACAATTCACTACCGATCGCCTGGCGAAAGTCGCCAAATTGAAATCCACCGCGCCAAGCGACAGACCGCACTGGGCCAAGTTATTATTGGGCAGTTCCTTAACAAGCCTTGCAGGCAGTTCCTCGAGTTCAGCGAGCGTGAGGTTCTCGACAACCTCTCTTACGGTCGCTTCCGCCAGGGAGCCAACCCGCGTCGCAACGATACTTCCATTCTTACCAAAGCAAGTTTCGGCCCGCGTCCTGTCGTCTATTTCGTAGGTTGCGACAAAGCCCTCGATCTGGATTTCTACCCCGTCGGAGGTGGCCACTCTCAGATTGCCCGGGGCGACGCGCTCCGAACCGAATACGTCGACCTGTTGAACAGAAAGAGACGGAAGTGGTGTCTCTTTCACGATGCGCTTCGGTTCACAGCCATCCTCCAGCGCGACACGGATGCGATTGATGTAAACCCCGTTTGATGCAGGCCCTGAAAGAGATTTCAGGCGCTCGGAAATCTGGTCGGCATAGGGTTTATCTGACTGGGCGAAGCCCGATAAGTCCGGCAAGGCATCAAGTGACGCCTCAATCGCAGGGCGCTTGTCTGTAAGCGCCGTCAATTCACCACTGGAAGCATGGTATTCTTCGAGATCACCTATCCGGTATATGACCGAAACGGCAGCCTGACATCCCTGAATCTCGAACGCGGTGTCGTAGCTGAACTGCTGTTCACGCAGCACCGGTACCGTCACGACATTCTCGAAGAATGGCATGCGGAATTGAAGACCTGGTCCGACTTTGCGCTGCACCTCGGTGCCTCGAAGCACCAATGCCTCGCTATCCACCGGCACATTGAAGATCGAAAGAGCGCCAAAGGAAACCAGAGCAAGAACAATGCCAATGTACGCGGCAATTCGCACTCTGATACCTCAAATCTCCGGAGGGCATCCTATCAACCCTCAGCAACGATGTTCTTGGCACACACTGGTGGGAGAATCCAGTTTTCTGCTTTCACAAAGATGCGCCGACTACATAAGCCGACACTCAAGCATCGCGCAGCATCCGGCATGACATTGAGCGCGGGCAAAAACGCCGGCCTTCCATCTGAGCTGTCCGCGTAGCTCACCTCAATGGATCAATACCTTGAGTGTCGTGATCAGCAGTCCCAACCCACCCGTCAGTGCTGCACCGGCAACCATGCTGAGTATGCTGCCACGGAGGCGCCAGCCAATACGTCCGCCAAACCATCCAAGTAGTCCGATGGCAAGGATCTGCGCGAAGAACAATGCGGTGTCAGGGTCGAAGAGACCCGCCGCTGACAACGCAAACGCAAGCGTCGGCCCGTTGCCCGCCAGCAGAACAGTACGGCTATGGCTCCAAACCGCACGAACGTCTGACCATGTCGCCGCTTTGCCCGATTTAAGCATGCGCTCGCAAATCTCGGCATAGGCCTTAGCCACGGCCACCGCAAAAACGGAACCTAGTAGTAACAAAGCCTGGCGTCCGGGGGCCTCGACTGGCGTATGCATGACCATCAAGAGCGCCATAACCGTGATCGAGCCGTAGACGACTCCAAAGGCAGCCTCGTCAATCTGCCGGTCTTGGGTTGTCATCTGACCATTTCGCTTCGTAGTGGGAACCGTCGCAGAAGGGCCTGTTCTTGGACAGCCCGCAGCGGCAAAGCGAGTATTTCGCGCGGCTGGCGCCAACGCCATTGAATTCAGCCTCAAGCGGCACATTGGTGACGTGATAGGGCCCGTTTTTTTCCACTTCGATTGCAACATCACCGGTCGTCATGTGTTGATGCGGCTGATCACCGACCGAGACGCGCAGCGCACCGGATGGGCATGCGGCGATGACATCAAGAATGTGCTCTAGCGTGCCGTTCTCTGGCTGGATCCAAGGTTTTTTGCCGGGGTCAAACACAGCTGCGGCTCGGGCCTGACAGCGGCCGGCATGTGTGCACAGGACCGGGGTGTAGCTGATTGTCAGGGCTACGTCGTTCACCTCGCCGGAGTAGTCCAGCGGTTTATTGCGCAGCCGACTGTGGTCGGGCGTACTGTCAAAGCCAACCTTGGCATGCGCACCATCGCAAAAAGGTTTGTTGGCTGACGCACCGCAGCGGCACAGCGCGACTTTGGGTCTGCCTGTCAGTTCGGCTTCAACCGCCCCCGTCAGGTTGGGCGGTGTGTCGACGATCAACGGCCCGTTCTCGGCCAGAGAGATTTTGGGATGTTGCATGATGGCTTGCTCCGTTTTCAGTAGAATGTCTCGTCGCTAGCGGTCTGATGGAATCGTCTACTATCATGGCATTGAATCCATGAAGCGAAAGTACAGAATGGAGGGCGAGAGAAACCACGGATTGCCCCAATAGTAGGGTCTGCCGCGGAACGGGATCTCCTCAAATATGGTCCTTGCGCTCGGGTGACCGGCCACACGCCGTCCCAAACGGTTTCCAAGATAGCTGGCCATGCCGACACCAGATCCACAATACCCGCCTGCCCAGTAGACGCCGCCATCACACCCGGCGTGCATCAGACTATCAAAGGTGTACCCGACCGTTCCTGCCCAGGAGTGGGACACTCCGACGACACTCAGTTCAGGAAAGATCCTGACCAGATCACGATGCAGGATCGGGGCGCTCTTGCGCGGATCCGTTTCGCTCAATGATACGCGGCCCCCGAACAGGACGCGCTTTCGATCAGGAGAAAGCCGATAATAATACACCAGCTTTCGCGTGTCCGAGAGTATGCGGTTGGTCGGGAAGAGTTGGTCGATCAGGTGTTGGGGCACCTCCTCGGTCGCAATGATGTAGGATCCGATCGGGATTATTCGACGCCGCAGCCAGGGCATCAGCTTTCCAGAGTACCCATTGGTTGCAACCACAACTTTCTTGGCGCGGATCACACCTTTTTCGGTCCGCACATCGTAGCCGCCGTTACTCTCTGCGATGTTTGTCGCGGCACAATATGGGACCAGGGTCGCGCCGTTTTGCCGGGCCAACGTCACAAGGCCAGCGTGGTAGCGCCCGGGGTCAATGCTGGCGTGGTTGGGGAACACGACGCCGCCGTGATAGAAGGCGGTTCCAAGCTCCTTGCGCTGTTCGGACCTAGGGACGGGATATGCGCCCGTTTGCAGCACCGGATGCACGGCGTCACATTCCCGTGCGAGGATTTCGTATTGGCGGGGGGTATGGGCCCCGTGAAAGCGCCCGGTGATTTTGTAGTCGCAGTCAATGCCGTTGCGCTTGACGAAATCTGCAATGAAATCCAGCGACATCTGGCCTTCTTGGAAAATCTGCTCGGCGACCCGTGTGCCGTACTGCTTCTTGAGCTTTGCAAAACCCGGTTTAATACAGGTCGAAACTTGGCCGCCGTTGCGTGTACTGCAGCCCCAACCAACCTGCCCTGCATCTACGACGACCGTCTTCATCCCTGCGGCGGCGGTCTCGATAGCTGCATGAAGCCCGGTAAAGCCGCTGCCGATCACCAAAACATCTGTCTGCAGCGGCGGCTTGTCATCTTTCTGCGGTTCGGGCGTATGACTCTGCCACCAATACGGTGTGGTCTGAAGTTCGTGTGAGACGGCCGATCTGTCAGACATTATCGGTCTTCCAGGATCATATCTGCAGCTTTCTCTGCAACCATCAACACTGGTGCATTGGTATTACCGGAGGTAATTGATGGAAAGATCGAGGCATCGACAATCCGCAGATTCCGCAGCCCGTGGGCCCGCAGACTTGGGTCAACGACACTGTCGGTCGCGTCCGGCCCCATCCTGCAGGTCCCAACCGGGTGAAAGACGGTGCCGGCTCGTTCGCGAATATCCGAAAGCAGTTCGTCATCAGTTTGCAGCTCAGGACCCGGCTTGAGCTCCGCCTCGATGATCTTCGAAAGCGAGGGCGCCGCGGTCAGTTTTCGCACGAAACGGGCGGCCCCGATCATGCTTTTAACGTCGTTGTTGGTCGTCAAATAGCTCGGATGGATGGCCGGCGCCTTGTAAGGGTCCTGCGACCGGATCCTCAGGTGGCCGCGACTGGTCGGCCGACAGGGTTGCGCCCCAAGCAGAAACCCCGAAAACGGATCAGGGCTCATCAGAGGACGTTTTCCAGGCGGTGCCTTGGTATAGCTGACTGGTGAAAAATAAAGCTGCAGATCGACGTGGGTTTGGTCCGGGTCTGTTTTCGCGAACCCCCCCGCTTGATTTACGCCCAGAGAGAGCGGTCCGCGGCGGCGTAGAACGTAGTTCAACCCATGCCAGATCTTGCCGCCCCAAGGGCGAAGCTGGTCATTGAGTGTCGGAACTCTCACCTTGAACACATGATCGGTGCACAGATGATCCTGCAGATGCTGGCCGACATTCGGCTGGTCCAGCACAACGTCGACGCCCTTTTCCCGCAACAGCGCCCCGGGTCCGACGCCGGACAACTGCAAAAGCTGCGGCGTGTTGATCGCCCCCGCCGAGAGGATCACCTCCTGCGCGGCGGAGGCGCGAAATGTCTGACCGCCGCAGGCATATTCGACCCCCGTAGCCTTCACCCCGTCAAAGAGAACACGCAACATGTGCGCCCGGGTCTTGACCCGCAGGTTTGACCTGGCATGTGCAGGGCGCAGATAAGCGCGCGCCGCAGACATTCTGAAGCCGTTCTTGGCCGTATTCTGGTACAGCCCGATACCCTCGGCATCGCCGCTATTGAAGTCGTCAACCCGCGTGAGCCCGCATTCTTCACCGGCTCGGACAAAGTTTTCGCAGGTCGGATGCAGGTCCCGGTCCATTTTCGACACGTGCAGGGGGCCGTTGTCGCCCCGCCAGGCGCTGTTGCCCTGGTCACTTGTCTCCATCTTTTTGAAGTAGGGCAGAACCGCATCCCACCCCCAACCGGAGTTTCCGAGCGCTTCCCAATCGTCGTAATCTTTCCGTTGCCCGCGGATGTAGACCATTGCGTTGATAGATGATGAGCCGCCCATCACCTTGCCGCGGGGCCAGTAGCTTACCCTGTTGTTTGTCCCCGGGTCAGGTTCGGTCGTGTACATCCAATTGATGCGTTTGTCGTAGAACGCTTTACCATAGCCAATCGGCATCCAGATCCAGAAATTGAGATCGCCGCCGCCAGCTTCCAGAAGCAAGACGCTGTGTTTTCCATTTTCAGACAGCCGATTTGCGAGGACACAGCCTGCAGAACCCGCACCCACGATGATGAAGTCATATGTTTCCATATATCTAGGTTGCTGTCGTATCGTGCTGGACAAGCACAGACAGGAGCGCGAGAAGCGCGGAACCCACCATCAGAAAAAACGAAACGGCATTGAGCACCGGTGTGGACCCCACCTTTACCATTCGATCGAACATGGTAATCGTCAGGGGCGCCTCCGAACCGACCAGGAACAGCGTTGTGTTGAAGTTCTCGAAAGAGACCAGGAATGCAACGATACCCGCTGCGAACATTGCGGGCCACAGAAACGGCAATGTCACGGTCCGCAGGACGCGGACCCTGCTTGCACCAAGGTTGAATGCCGCTTCCTCCATCGTTTGGTCGAACTTCCGCAACCGCGCCGTGATCACAAGCGAGGTTATCGTGGTTATGAAAGAAAACTGGCCAAGCACAACCAGCAATATACCGGGTCTCAGAAACTCGATTTCATAGTTGAACGTATCTTCGACGCCGTTGGCGACAGTACTGGCGAGCACCAGGATCGAGATGCCAAGGATCACGCCCGGAATTACCAAAGGCACAACCATCAGAATGTAGAAGAAATTCTTGTACGGAAACTGGACGCGCACAAAGAGAAAGGCGTTACAGGTTCCGACGAACACCGAAAGCAGCGAGACCATCGTCGCAATGACAAACGAGTAGTAAAGACCGCGCAGCAGCCGACGATCATGAAACATACCGAGCTTGGGTTCGGTATCGTTGAAGAACCAGTCGAGGGTGAAGCCCTGCCACGGCAATGCGGGAAAAAGCGAGTCGTTAAACGCGAAAGTCCCGGCCGCGATCAGTGGTGCGGCCAGAAACAGAAAGAAGGCCACGACGTAAAGCCGATACCCAAGAAGGAACGCCGGATTGCTACGTCGTGCCATCGCGCCCTAACTCCTTGCTACTGTGCTCGACAGGGTCTGGCCCGAGAGTTTCAGCCCGAGCCACACGACCGCTGACGTGAAGAACAAGAGAAGGAAACCGAAGGCGGCGCCGGACTCCCAATTGTAACGGCTGATGAATTGTTCGTAGATCTGTTCGGTAAACCAGCTTGAGTTTTTGCCGCCCAACAGGATCGGGGTAAGATAGCTTCCGGCTGTGAGCATGAACACCACAATGCAACCCGACACGATCCCCGGCATGGCATAGGGGATGATAATACGTCTCAACACGGTGGGGCCGTTCCCGCCCAGATTGTACCCCGCCTCGATCATTGCGTCGTCCATACCGTCAAGGGTCGAGACCAGCGGCACGATCATAAACAGGATCACCGTATACACCAGTCCCATCACAACCGTTGCGTCGTTGTACAGAAATTCGATGGGAACGCTGACAAGGCCTATCCGTTGCAATGCGGTTGAGATGACACCGGTTTCCCGCAAAAGCAGAATCCAGCCAAAGGCGCGGATCAGATCACTTACCCAAAGCGGAATGAGACACAACAGAAAGAGTGCGCCCTTTGAGCGTTTTCCGGCAATCTTTGCAATATAATAGGCAATGGGGAAGCCGATCAAAAGTGCGAGCGCCGTTACCAAAAGCGACATCGAGCCGGTGCGCAGAAGGGTGTTCCAGTAGATCGGCTCCTGCATAAAGTCGACGTAGTTTGCGAAGCTGAATTCGTAAACGCGCGGCGCCACTTTTTCGCGAAGCGACAGGATCACCATGCCGATATGGGGTAAAATGATCAGCAACAAAATCCAAAGCGCAAACGGGGCGAAGAGCAGGATGAACGAGAGACGGTTGATGTCCTTCTGCATGGTCCCTACGCCGCAAAACACATGGTCTGTTCAGCCGGCCAGGACAGCTGGACTGGATCGCCGGGTTTCAGATCATCCGTCCCACCGGTCAGTACGATGTCAGCCTCTATCAACTCCTTGCCGGGACCCCGTACAAGAATGCGGCTGTTTGCGCCGTTAAAGAGAAGGCTGTCGATCTTGCCACTCAAAGTGTTTTCGCCCGAAGACGTCTGTACGGCATCCCCGGATGTAGATTTTACGGTTTTAATGAATTCCGGACGGACATAGAGCGTAAGTGGGCCACCCGCCTCGATACTCGACAGACCGCGAGCAAGGCCCTTCATATTCAAACCGGTGTCTGTGGTAAGGTCTATCTTGTCGCCGGATACCCGGCTGACGCGGCCCTGCCAGTGGTTGTTATCGCCGACGAACCCCGCAACAAAGGCGGTCTTTGGATCGTGATAGAGTTCCTGCGGCGTTCCCACCTGTTCAAACCGGCCGCTGTTCATGATCGCGACATTGTCCGACATCACAAGCGCTTCGGACTGGTCGTGTGTAATGTAGACGAAGGTGGTATCGAACTGGTGCTGCAGCAGTTTCAATTCGATCTTCATCGCCTCGCGCAGCTTCAAGTCCAGCGCCCCAAGCGGTTCGTCGAGCAGCAGCACATCCGGATCAAGCACCATGCAGCGTGCGATTGCGATGCGCTGCTTTTGGCCGCCCGATAGTTGGTGAATCTCGCGGTTTCCGACATCCGGCAATGCGATACGCTCAAGAACATCTTTGACCTTTCGGTCGATTTCCGGCTTCGGCTCGCCCTGGCATCGCAGACCATAAGCGATGTTTTCGTAAACGTTCATCATTGGAAACAGCGCAAGATGCTGGAATACCATCTTAACATTGCGCTTGTTCGGAGGTGTATTGAGGACCGATCTGCCCTTGATGCGGATGTCACCCCCGGTTGGATCCTCAAACCCGGCGATCATCCGCATCAGTGTTGTCTTGCCACAACCGGATGGACCCAGGATGGAGAAGAACGACCCTTTTGGAATTTGGAGAGAAACGTTCTGAACGGCGTGAACGCTGCCGAAGTTCTTTGAGATGTTCAGACATTCGAGGTCGTGTTCCAGTTCCAAATTTCCCACATCTCCATTGAGCACTTTGGCGAAAATAGGCGATAACGCAGCATCCGGTCAGAGCCGAAGATGCTGCGTTGCCGATAGCAAGAATAGCGACTAGCCGCCGGTCGCCGCTTTGATTTTTTCCAGTGCCTTGCCTTCCATGTCTTCAACCCCCGGCGGGATGTTTGCAAAGAACTTCAGGTTCGAAATATCAGCCTCGGTAAAGGCCGCATTTACAGCTGCTTTCTTGTCTTCAGGCAGCAGATCATTCCCGCCCACAACGGCAGCAATCGCGCCGGTGCTGGCCGACATGATTTTCACGTTCTCGGGCTGGAGCACGAAGTTGATCCACTTGTAGGCCGCGTCGTCCGCCTTGCCCTTGCGTGGCAGCACAAATGTGTCAATCCATGTCAGAGCGCCCGTTTCCGGCGGCACGAACACGATGTTCGGGTTCTGGCCGTACAGCTTATAGGCGGTTGAGTCCCAGGTTTCAGAGGCCACGATCTCGCCCGAAAGCATCAGCGCGGAAAGATCGTCGCCACCCTGCCAATATGCTTTGATGTTCTCTTTGCAGGCGATCAGCTTGTCGGTCACCTTGTCGAGAATTTCCTGGTACTTATCGAGGTCAGAGTACGCCGCAAAGGGATCCTCGCCCATGGCATAGGCCGTTCCCAGTAGGATCGTGCGTTTCAGCCGCATTGATGTCTTGCCAGCATACTTGGGGTCGCAAAGATCGCCCCAACCGGCAAAGTCAGGTGCCTTTGATACGTCCGCCATAAGACCTGATGTGCCCCATTGGTGCGGAACCGCATAGACCTCACCATCGATCGTCGTGTTCTCCTTCACGCTGTTGAGATGCACTTCGGTCATAAGTGACGTGTCGATCTTCGACAGGTCCAACGGCTTGTAGATGTCGTACTCCAACTGCGCAGCGAAGATCCGGTCATGGCTCGGCTGAGCCAGATCGAAGCCCGCACCTCCAGTTGCGCGAAGCTTTGCGATCATCTCCTCATTGTTTGAGAAGGTCACCTCGACTGTTATGTCGGGATACTTGGCCTCGAACTTCTCTACGAGTTCGTCGGGCGCATACGACCCCCAGGTTAGAATCCGCAGTGTCTCGGCGCTTGCCGAGAACGCGGTGCTCAACACCGTTGCTGCCAGTAGGCCGGATAAGGCGAGTTTAAAGCGCATTATTGGTTCTCCCTTTGGAAATCCCATGTCAAAAGCCGATGGGTGATGCGGAACAATATGGCCAGATTGGACTGCAAGGCATATCCATTCTCATTATTATTCTAAACCAATTCTTCCACAACCCAAGCCAGTTTCTGCAGCGAGCCCCGGATTTGCTGGTCATCACAGCTGCCGTAACCAATGACAACACCGCTGGCGTCAGTTGGAGATAAACAATACTTACCAATGGGTGCCAGGACGATACCGGCCTTGCCTGCTTCCGCCACAAGGCGGTGCTCATCCAGCGAGTTCTTCACAAAACCCACGGTGTGGAACCCAGCCGACGCTTGTTGGATGCTCAGATGCGCGCGCACAAGCCCCGCGTGGCGATGCAACTCTGCGTGGCGCTGCCGATAAAGACCTCTCATCGTTCGGATGTGGGTCGCGAAGAAGCCCTCGTTTATGAAGTCTGCGACAACAGCCTGCGGCCAGGTCGGTATACCGCTCAAAGACGAGGTGCAGAGTGTTTGAACCGGATCGACCAGCGCCTGTGGCGCCAAAAGGAAACCCAGTCTGAGCGACGGGAAAAGTGTCTTTGAGAAGGTGCCGACATAGATGACGCGATTGTTGGTATCGATGCTCTTCAGGGTCGGCAACGGCTGGTTCCCAAAATAGAAATCGCCGTCATAGTCATCTTCGACAATATAGGCGTTTGCCTGTTCTGCCGCCTGAAGAAGCTCCATTCGCCGCGACAGACTCATCACCTTTCCCAGCGGTTGTTGGTGGGATGGCGTCACAAAGGCCAGGCGAAAGTCAGGTGCCTTATCCAGGCCATCCTCGACAATCATCCCGCTTTCATCGATATCGATCGGAACCATATTCGCCCCTGCGGCTGTAAAGGCATTCCGCGCGCCGATAGCACCGGGGTTTTCGAACCAGATCTTGTCGCCGCGGTTCAGCAACAGACCCGCAATCACTGAAAATGCGTGCTGGGCTCCGCCGACGATGAAAATCTGATCAGGGTCGCAATGAATTCCCCGGCTGGCGTTGAGATGCGCGGCGATGGCCGCGCGCAACGCGGGAAGGCCAAAGGGATTACCGTACCCCATAAGCGCGTCGCGTTCAGACCGCCAATGGCGTGCGGAAAGCCTGGCCCATTGCGCCATCGGAAATTTGTCCAGAGCAGGCAGTGCCGTAACGAACGCAGAGGATTGGTGAGGCAGTCTGTCGCGTGGCGAGAACCGCTCGGCGGCCTTTCGCGCCGTGTCTGACAAACGGCAATACGCAGTTGTCTGGGGCCCCTGAGGCGCCTCGGAGGTGCGAACCTTTTCACAAAAGGTACTGCTCACAAATGTGCCAGCGCCAACCCGCGATTCCAACAGCCCCTCTGATACAAGCCGGTCCACAGCACCGATGACGGTCGTTCTTGAGACGCCCAACTCGCTTGCCAATGTGCGGCTCGCGGGCAAGCGCTCTGCCCCCGATAACCCGCCGGACAGGATCAGGTCCCTCAGCGCCATATAGAGCTGTACGCTGATCTTCTGATTTCCTGTCCGTTCAATCCTTATCGAGGACAGTATCGCACCGGCTTTTCGTTTCATTACAGCTGCCAAATTGGTCTGAATTAAATGTCATACTGGACCTTAGTATAGGTCCAATTTTCTCGCTAGATGAAGATCGCCGAGGATAAAAGCCGCCATGAAGATTTTAGAGATCGAAACATTTGCCGACCAGTTCGTCTGCTTTGTCCGCGTAACGACCGATGATGGTATGCAAGGGTGGGGTCAGGTTGCGCCCTATTGCGCGGATATCACCGCGCAGGTGGTACATCGGCAGGTCGCGCCCTATGCACTGGGCAAGGATGCCATGGATATCGACCATCTGGTCGACATCATTCCCGAGAAGGAGCACAAGTTCCCGGGTTCCTACCTTCGCAGGGCGATTGGCGGTCTAGACACAGCTCTTTGGGACCTTCGCGGCAGGTATGAACAAAAACCGGTGTGTGAACTGATCGGAGGTTCACCCGGCCCCTTGCGCGCCTACGGTTCGTCCATGAAACGCGACATCACGCCCCGTGATGAAGCTGATCGCCTGTGCCGGTTGCGTGAGGAGACTGGTTTAGATGCGTTCAAGTTCCGTATCGGCGCGGAATGCGGCCGGGGCAAGGATGAGTGGCCGGGCCGGACGGATGAGATCGTACCGACCGTGCGCAAGGCGCTGGACGACGACGTGACGCTTCTGGTCGATGCCAATTCCTGTTATCCGCCGGGACAGGCGATTGAGATCGGCAAGATGCTGCAGGAAAACGGCATCAGCCACTATGAAGAGCCATGTCCATATTGGGAATACGAGCAGACCAAGCAGGTCACCGACGCGCTTGAGATCGATGTCACCGGCGGCGAGCAGGATTGCGAACTCCAAAACTGGCGGCACATGATCGACTGGCGGGTCGTGGATATCGTGCAACCTGACATCTGCTATCTGGGCGGGCTGGCCCGGACACTCCGCGTTGCGCAGATGGCCGAAAGGGCCGGGCTGCCCTGCACCCCCCATTGCGCCAATCTCTCGATGGTGACGCTGTTCACCATGCACCTGCTCCGTGCCATACCGAACGCCGGAAAGTACCTGGAGCTTTCTATTGAGGGTCGGGACTACTACCCTTGGCAATATGGTCTTTTCACAACCTCGCCATATGAGATTCAGGACGGGCAAGTCTTTGTTTCCGATGCGCCCGGCTGGGGCGTGGACATCAATCCGGAGTGGCTCGACAAAGCACTTCATAAATCGAGCAAATACGAAAACTCTTGAATCTTTGGTGAGCCAAACGAGATTTTAAAGTTGGCTGACCGGTCGGCAAGGTTCGGATCGCCAATGGCAAGATCAAAAGGGTACGCCCTCGCTTCGCTCGAGGCGCGACCTGATGATGCAAAACAGATCATGAAAGACGATGGGTTTGTAGCGGGCCCCCAGGGAGAGGTTCCCTTGAAGATTCCATCATAAGACAAATCGAACCTGGGCGGCTCGGAAACCGGACAGCTCGAGTCCAGGGCGAACAAGGACTATGAGCCAATTCGTATGATCTGATTGCAGAGTTCTTGCATGGCAGTCAGCGACCGCCCAGCGGCAACAGCCATCTGGGGTAAGATCATCCATTCGAGCATCCAGGCTGATCCAGACCGTTCCTGCTCGTGGATCAACGCGTGGTGGAGGCCTGCGATCTGTGCGGCGTTGAAGCGGGCCAATGTCACGAGCAGTTCGGCGAGAACCGGATTTGACTTGTGAGGCATCGCTGAGGAGCCACCGCCACCTTTGAGCGCGATATCGTCTATCCCCTGCTGCGCCATCAGCGCAACGTCCTGTCCGATCTTCCCAAGTGACCCGGTCACCAGAGACAGACGGCCTGCATATTCGACGACCGCCGTGCGATCCGTGTGCCAGGCCGGACCCGACGCAAGGCCTAGCGCACCCGCCATATGCTCGGCGATCTGATCTCCATCATTGCCATAACCGTTCCGTGTGCCGACGGCACCGCCCAGTTGCAAGCGCTCGACCTGTGATCGCAGCGCTTCCAGTCCAGCGACGTGATCCTTGAGAGGGTGGCGCCAGTTCCGGACGCGATCATTGACCGTGATCGGCAATGCGGCTTGCATTCGCGTCCGACCCATCAAGGCATTGACACCCTTGTCTGAGACAATCTGAGCAAGGCTGACGTCCAACGCCTGCAATCTCGCGACAAGGATGTCCGAAACACCGCTCAAAGTAAGGGCGAGCGCCGTGTCGAGTACATCTTGTGATGTGGCGCCAGAGTGAATGGCGATCTCGCTTGCGCCAGCTTGA
>JBCCYF010000127.1:0-13335 GCA_039190275.1 Pseudomonadota bacterium
CATCGCCCATGAACTGGGCCATGTCGCGCTTGGCCACTCAAAGCGGCGGATGTTCGACTTTTCAGGTCAGAATGCGATCCGGGTTATGCTGACGATGATTTTGGGGCGGTTTATCCCGTTTATCGGTCCTTACATCGCTGCCGCTCTGACCTCGTTGCTTGCGGCGCGATTGTCGCGGCAGGATGAATATGAAGCCGATGCCTATGCCGCGGCGCTTCTGACGAAGTCCGGTATCGGGACCGGGCCGCAGATCGCGCTGTTTCGGAAACTGGAACGGATGACCGGCTCCCTGGGCGGGGGCACCTTCGCCTGGATGCTCAGCCATCCCAAAACAGATGACCGCATAGCGGCGATCGAGGCGTTGAACCGTCGCTGGCTTCCCGCGCCCGCACCCGACTAGGGTAGGCGGGCGTCGGCCAACAGCTTTCAGGCGTCCAGATCAATCCAGACCGGAACGTGGTCCGAGGGCTTCTCGCGGCCTCTCACATGTGCGTCGACCTCGCAATGCTGCAGACGGTCCGCGGCCTGAGGTGTCAGCAAAAGATGGTCGATGCGAATACCGTCATTCCGCTCCCAGGCGCCGGCTTGGTAGTCCCAGAACGTATAGGTTTCCGCCGCTCCACTGGTGGCGCGCAACGCATCGGTGTAGCCGAGATTTACAATCTGCCTGAATGCGGCCCGGGTTTGCGGCAAGTACAGCGCGTCCGATTCCCATTGCTTGGGTTCGGCGCAGTCTTCGGGTTGCGGAATGACATTGTAGTCACCAGCCACGACGGCGACCTCCTCCTGTGACAATATCGATGCCGCCCGGGACCGGAGCCGTTCCATCCATGCCAGTTTGTAGTCGTATTTTGGCCCCGGTGCGGGATTGCCATTGGGCAGGTACAGACCGCAAATCCGCACCGGAAGTACGCCCATGACCACCGCTTCGATCCATCGGGCCTGCACGTCCTCGTCATCGCCTGGCAAACCGAGCGTCATATCCTCAACCGGAAGACGCGACAGCAAGGCGACCCCGTTGAACCCTTTTTGCCCATGCGTATGGACAGAATATCCCAGATCTTCGATCGGTTCGCGAGGAAAGGCCTCATCTACCGATTTGATTTCCTGCAACACGGCGACGTCCGGCCGGGCCTCCTCAAGCCAGGCCAACAACGCGGGGAGGCGCGCCTTGACGCCGTTGATGTTGAATGTGGCAATTTTCATGAGCGGCCTCCCGTCCCCGGATCTTGCTAGCACCGGGACGACCTTAATCCAATGTTAATCCCGTTCGTTTGGGATGGCCGCATGAACATGCCTGTGGTCAAGATCTTTGGCGAGCGGAACACCGGCACGCGCGCGCTCAACGCGCTGTTGCGGCAGGTGCCCAATGTCGTGCAGCGTATCCAGCCCCGTAGTGTGGCGTCCCCGTTTGATGGCGCGGTTGCGGCCGCGATTGAGGCTGAGATGAAAGGGCATTGGAAAAAGCTCTATCTACATGCCCTGCGTGACGATCTGGCAGCGCGTGAGGCGCGGGATGACCCGTGGAAACATGCGCTTCCACGGCTGACACGGACGATGATCGACGCACGTGTGCGAACCCTCATCCTGGTCCGGGACCCCTATTCCTGGCTGATCGGACTTGCGCGGCGGCCGTACCATATGAAGGGGCCGAAGGCCGAGTGCCTGGAAGCCTTTGCCGCCCGCCCCTGGATGACTGAGCGGCGCGAGGGGCTTCCGGCCGTCGTGGCAAGCCCCCTTGACCTGTGGGCGCAGAAGGCGGCCGGTGTCCTGGAGTATTGCGCCGCCGCAAACACTGCCGGTTTGCCCAGTAAAATCATACGGTTTGAAGACTTCGTTCAAGACCCGGCCGAAGTTACGCGGCTGTCGCTGGGGTCTATCGGCATATCGGTTGAAGCATTGAGCGCAAGACCTCAGAATACAAAACAAAACGAGGCTGGCCTTTCGCGGCTTCAAGCCTACTACCGGGTCGAAGCCTGGCGCAGCCGCCTGAGCCGTGAAACGGTGGCACGGATAAACCAGAGGGTCGACTGGTCCGTGGCCGAGGCATTGGGATACACCATGTTGGATCCGCGTGACTTTCCGATCGAACTGCCGGCAGCGGAGGCACAGGCGATGCGGGCCGAGATGGCGAGCCTGTCCGAACCCGCCCATCTTTCGACGGGATCACATCGAGAAGCTGGTACCGCAGCCGCAACTTGATGTCGCGTTCGGATTCTCGATCACAAAACGCGCGCCAATCAGCTCGTCCGAGAAATCAATAACCGCGTTGCTGAGGAACGGCAGTGACACCGGATCGACCAGGACGCGCTGCCCGTCCCTCTCCAGCACCAGATCTTCCTCTGTCATGTTGTCCTCAAGTGTGATCTCGTACTGAAAACCGGAGCAGCCGCCACCCTCAACGGCGACGCGCAGGAATTGTGGCACATCGCTGGCAGCGCTGATCTCGGCCAGACGCTCAAAGGCGCGATCGCTGACTTTTGGTGGCAGTTCAAGGTCCATCTTTTCGAAACCCGCAATTTCGGATACCTGGAATGTAAGACGCGTACCGCGTCGGAGCAAGAGCGGACCTCGGATGCGCGCGCCCTATGCCTCAGACCCGAACGCGAGCAGGGGACGGCTTACGCCCGAAAACCCGCCCGCACATCGCTCGGAGTTTCAGCGGGACCGGGACCGGATCATCCACGCTTCGGCCTTTCGCAGGCTGAAACACAAAACCCAGGTGTTTGTCGAGCATGAGGGCGACTTTTACCGGACGCGGCTGACACATTCCATCGAGGTGGCTCAGGTGGCGCGAACGCTGTCCAAGGCACTGAACCTGGATGAAGAGCTGACCGAGGCGGTCGCATTGGCCCATGACCTGGGCCATACTCCCTTTGGTCACACCGGAGAGGATGCACTCGCCGAGGTCATGCAGCCCTATGGCGGTTTTGACCACAACGCGCAGGCCATCAAGATCGTAACCAAACTGGAACGGCGGTATGCCCGTTTCGATGGTCTGAACCTGACCTGGGAAACGCTCGAGGCGCTTGCCAAACACAACGGCCCTGTGACCGGCGCGCTGCCCGAGGCGCTGGCAGCGTATAATGCCGAACACGACCTGGAGCTGCATACGCACGCAAGCGCAGAGGCGCAGGTGGCCGCGCTGTCGGACGACATCGCCTACAACAACCACGACCTGATGGATGGTATGCGCGCGGGACTGTTTTCGGTCGAGGACATGTGCGCGCTGCCGCTGGTTGGTCCGGCCTTTGCGGGTGTTGATTCGCAATACCCGGGACTGGACGAGGGGCGGCGGCGCTACGAAGCGCTGCGCCGTGTGTTCGGGGCGATGGTTGGCGACGTTCTCAGCGAAAGTCAGCGCCTGTTGGCCGCGGCTGCGCCAGCATCTGTTGCCGAAGTTCGACACCTGGATCGACCGGTGATCGGCTTTTCGCCCGAGATGTGGTCGGCAATTCAACAAATCCGGCGCTTCCTGTTTGCCAATATGTACCGGCACCCGCATGTGGCCCGGATGCGGGTCACCTCGGATGCTGCTGTGCGTGATCTGTTTGCGCTGTTCATGAGAGCGCCGCAAAAGCTGCCTGAAGAATGGCGAGATGCGATGACCGATTTGCCCGAACGGGACAGGGCCCGGGCCATTTCGGACTATATTGCGGGGATGACCGACCGTTTTGCGTTAACGGAACATGCAAGGTTGTGCAGCTGAACACAGTATGGCGGAGCGGGGCACAGTCCTGCCTCCGAATCCGCGTCATTGCCGAGGATACCGTGGTTAGCAACCTGTATACAGCAGCGTCACTGGCGGCTGGCGGGCGGCTATGGTACGGCCAGCAGCGGTCGACCAATGGATGAGATGATGAACCTATTTGCCGAGATCCAAACCGCTGTTTTACAAGCGCTCGATACGCTGGTTGCCGATGGCGATCTGCCCGAAGGTCTATCCTTCGATGCGGTGGCGGTAGAGCCGCCTCGAGATGCGGCGCATGGTGACATGGCGACCAATGCCGCGATGGTTCTGGCAAAACCGGCAGGCGCCAAACCCCGGGACATCGCCACGCCGCTTGCGGACCGGCTGATGCGCGACCCCCGCATTGCCACGGCGACCGTGGCTGGCCCGGGGTTTCTGAACCTGCGGCTGACACCGGGGATCTGGCATGCGGTGCTTCCGGCCGCGCTGCGCGCGGGCCAGAGTTTCGGGCGTTCTGACATCGGTGCGGCGGCCAAGATAAATGTGGAGTACGTATCGGCCAATCCGACCGGCCCCCTTCATGTCGGACATACCCGCGGCGCCGTATTCGGTGATGCGCTTGCCAGCCTGCTGGATTTCGTGGGCTTTGACGTCACGCGGGAGTATTACATCAACGATGGTGGCGGTCAGGTCGATACATTGGCGCGCTCGGTCTACCTCCGCTACCTCGAAGCCCATGGGCAGATGGTTGAGTTCCCTGAAGGCACATACCCGGGGGATTATCTGGCACCGGTCGGGCAGGCGCTGAAAGCTTCGGTGGGCGATGCATTTGTCGACATGGGCGAACAGGGTTGGTTGTCCGAAGTACGCGACTTTGCCACACAGGCGATGGTCGAATTGATACAGCAGGATCTGGAGGCGCTGGGTGTCCAGATGGATCTGTTCTCGTCCGAGAAGGCCCTCTACACCTCGGGCGGGATCGAGGCGGCGTTGGCCAGACTTGACGACTTGGGCCTGATCTATGAAGGCACGCTTGATCCGCCAAAGGGCAAATTGCCCGAAGATTGGGAGGCCCGTCCCCAGACGCTGTTCCGCTCCACCGTTTTCGGGGATGACGTGGACCGCCCGGTCAAGAAATCGGATGGCAGCTGGACGTATTTCGCCCCTGATATTGCGTATCACTTCGACAAGATCTCGCGCGGATATGTCCAGTTGATCGATGTGTTTGGAGCGGATCACGGCGGCTATGTGAAGCGGATGAAGGCGGCCGTGCAGGCGCTGTCCGAGGGGCGTGTCCCGCTTGATATCAAGCTGACGCAGCTTGTCCGGCTCTATAAAGACGGTGTGCCCTACAAGATGTCCAAGCGCGCAGGCACCTTTGTGACCTTGCGGGACGTGGTTGATCAGGTGGGGCCCGATGTGACCCGCTTCGTGATGCTGACGCGCAAGAACGACGCGCCGCTGGATTTTGATTTCTCCAAGGCGCTTGAGGAATCCAAGGACAATCCCGTCTTTTACGTGCAGTACGCCCATGCGCGCATTGCATCAGCCCTTAGGCGCGGGGAACAGACGGGTGTCTCAGTCGCAGACACTGACCTGGCCGCGTCGTCAGTGGATAGTCTGACGGCGGCGGCTGAACTGGGGATTATTCGCAAGCTGGCGGAGTGGCCGCGGCTGGTGGAGGCTGCCGCGCAGGCGCATGAGCCGCACCGGGTGGCGTTTTACCTCTATGACCTTGCAAGTGCCTATCATGCACTGCAACATCAGGGTAAGATCGACCCGGAACTGCGGTTTGTACAAGCGGATTCGCCTGAGCAAACACAAGCTCGTCTTGCGATGATCCGCTCGGTTCAGGTTGTTTTGGCAAATGGTCTTGGTATTCTGGGTGTGACCCCGGCAGAAGACATGTAATATGCAGATTTCGGGGTTTATTGGGGCGGGGCTACCCTATATGGTGGAACTGGTCGCAGGTGAGCAGGTATGCAAGACGTTTTTTATGATGAAATGGACGAAAATGATTCGTTCGAAGGCGCCCAAGGATGGATTGGGCATGCACTGAAGTGGGGCGCTGTTGCGCTCTCGCTGAGTTTGTTGGTGGTATTTGGCCTTTGGGCCTATCGTCTTGGTGTGCGTGACGCGCGCGAGATCCCGGTAATTCAGGCGCTGGATCGTCCGGCGCGGGTCCAACCTTCGGATCCGGGCGGTACATTGATGCCGAACCAGGGCCTGGAAGTGAATGAGATACTGGGTGGCGACGCGGCGCAGACCCCGCGTGAGGCAACCCTGGCCCCCGCGACCCTGGACTTGAACGACGAGGATACGCCCGCCGGGGACGTGCAAGCTGCGGATACTGCAGCGACCTCATCAGGAGCGAGCGAACCGGCCGCGGTTCCGGACCCGGCAGATGAGATTGCGGCACTGCTGGAGCGCGCGCTCAGCGGTGATGATAACGATTCAGGGTCCATTGAGGCTTTACCAGCCGTGCCGCCGCTGCCCTTCGTCCGGCCGCGCAGCCGCCCCGAGGGCCTTGTGGCATCTTCGGTTCCGACGGCACCGACAGAACCAACGGTCGTCGCAGCTGTTCCCGATCCGGCGCCGACAGCAGTTCAGGGAGGTGTGCTTCCTACTGAAAACACGACGCGCTCGGCCGCGGTGTCCCCAAGCGATGCGGACCCGGCGTCGCTTCCGGCGGGGACACGTCTGGTCCAGCTTGGCGCCTATGAGGGTAACGTTCAGGCAGAGGCGCAATGGGAGCGCTTGATGAAGGCGCATGGAGATCTGCTGGGTGGCAAGTCGCACTTTGTCCAGACGCGCGTCTCGAACGGCCAGACATATTACCGTTTGCGCGTGATCGGGATGGAAACCGAAAACGATCAGACCTTCCTGTGCGAAGCGCTCAAGGCCCGGTCGGTGGACTGTATCCCGGTGATCGTGCGCTGATATGGCAAAGCCCTCGGCGATGATATTCGGATGTCGGCGAGGGCAACTGTCCGTAGCGGAGGCGCAGTTTTTCCGCGAGGCGGACCCCTGGGGTTTTATCCTGTTCGGGCGGAATATCGAATGTCCGGATCAGCTCCGCCGCCTGACCGGATCCCTGCGCGAATCCGTCGGACGCGCCGCGCCCATCCTCATCGATCAGGAGGGTGGGCGCGTGGCGCGCATGGGTGCACCACACTGGACCGAGTGGGACAATGCGCTGCCCTTTGTCGAAACCCTCCCGAAAAAGGCCCGCGTTAAGGCGATGCGCCTGCGCTACCACGCAATCGCGCAGGAACTGCGGGCCTGCGGGATCGACGTTAACTGCGCCCCGATGGCGGATCTTGCCGGACCCAACACGCACCCGCAGATCAGGCACCGGTGTTACAGCACCGATCCGGTCGAAGTTGCCGCCCTTGGCCGGGCCGTTGCCGAGGGGCTTTGCGCTGGTGGTGTAATGCCGGTGCTTAAACACGCGCCGGGCCATGGGCGGACGCCGTTGGATAGCCATGTGGACCTTCCGGTCGTCTCTGCGGACCGGGACAGCTTGGAAGCGACGGATTTCGTTCCCTTCGCCGCCCTTGCCGACCTGCCGTTTGTAATGACATCCCATATCGTGTTTTCGGCGCTTGATCCGGACTGGCCGGTCACCCTGTCGGCGGCCGCGATCCGGTATCTGCGCGGTACACTGGGCATCGGCGGGTTGATGATGACGGATGACATCGCTATGGGGGCATTGAAAATGCCTTTGGAACAGCGGGTTACAGGTGCATTGGCCGCGGGGTGCGATGTGGTTTTGCATTGCAACGGCGATGCGGCAGAGATGGAGTTGGTCGCGGCCCACACGCCGGAACTGGCGGGTGCCGCGGCGGACAGGGCACAGGCAGCCCTGAACCAACGGGATCGGATGACGCCAGATGAGGTGTCGATCCCGAATATACTCGAGCAGTTAAGAACACTACAGACAGAGGTAAACCATGCCCGATGATCACGCGCCGGATGGCGGATTGGAAACGGCCGAACGTCTCGCCGCAGAGGCGTTGGTGGTGGATGTCGATGGATTTGAGGGGCCGCTCGATCTGCTTCTCACGCTTTCGCGCACGCAGAAGGTCGACCTGAGGCGCATTTCCGTCCTGGCCCTGGCCGAACAGTATCTGCGGTTCGTCGAGGAGGCAAAGCGCCTGCGCATCGAGCTCGCCGCGGATTACCTTGTGATGGCAGCCTGGCTCGCCTTCTTGAAATCCCGCTTGCTGTTGCCGCCGGATCCGCAGGACCAGGGCCCCTCGGGAGAGGATCTGGCCGCGCATCTGGCATTCCAGCTGGAACGGCTTGAGGCGATGCGCCGGGCGGCCGCCCAAATTATGGGGCGTGACCAGTTGGGGCGCGATTTCTTTGCCCGTGGCGAGACACAATCCGTCTCTACCCGCAAGAAAGTCGTTTACCAGAGCTCGCTGCTGGAGCTGATGCAGGCTTACGCGCGGATCAAGACACGGGAGGATTTTGAGCCGTTGCACCTGAAGCGGGGTCCCATCTACACGATGGAGCAGGCCCTGGAACGGATGCGCGGCCTGATCGGGACCGCCACCGAATGGGGGGACATTGAGCGTTTTCTTCCCGAGGGCTGGCAGGTAAACCCGAAAAAGCGGCGGTCGGCGTTGGCGTCAACCTTTGCAGCGACACTTGAGATGGCCAAGACCGGCCAGATCGAACTGCGGCAGAACGACGTGTTCGGCCGACTTGAGCTGCGCGCAAAAGGCGGCGCAGCGTGACCGAAGACGAGGATCTGTCGACGCTTTTCGACGCGCCGCCGCTGGCCGAGCAGGAGCGGATGGTCGAGGCCGTCCTCTTTGCTGCGCGCAAGCCGCAGACCCTGGCCGAGATTGCCGGGCGAATGCCGCACGGTTCCGACCCGGCCGAGGCATTGGCGCATCTTAAGAAGCGATATACGGGCCGCGGCGTGCATCTGATCCGGATCGGCGATGCATATGCCTTCCGTACGGCGCCGGATCTGGGTTTCCTCATGAGCCGCGAGACCGAGGAGACGCGCAAATTGAGCCGGGCCGCGATCGAAACCCTTGCCATCATTGCCTATCATCAACCGGTCACGCGCGCCGAGATCGAGGAGATCAGGGGCGTCTCGGTGTCCCGAGGGACGGTCGACCAGCTGCTGGAACTCGAATGGATCAAATTCGGCCGCCGCAGGATGACGCCCGGGCGACCGGTAACCTTCACCGTCACTCAGGGATTTCTGGACCATTTCGGCCTGGAAAGCGCTAAAGATCTTCCTGGCATAAAAGAGTTGCGGGAGGCCGGGCTGTTGGACAACCGTCCGATCCCTGGTGCCGCCACGGATCCGGGGTCAGAGACCGGCGACGCAGGCGATCAGGATGACATGTTCGAATAACCGGTGCGGATGGGCCGGGTGCCCATCCGCGGGTCAATGTCGGCGGATCAGCACCTCGCCCGACCGCCCAAGCTACAGCAGAACGACCTGCGTTCCCAGTTTTGCGTAGGCAAACAGTTCTTCTATGTGGTTGTTAAACAGGCCAATACAGCCATTCGATGACCGGCGTCCGATCTTACGCACATCATTGGTTCCGTGGATCCGGTAGTACTGCCAGCTGAGATTGAGTGCATGTGTCCCCAGCGGGTTCTCGGGCCCAGGGCCCACATAGGTCGGCAATTCGGGGTTGCGCTTGAGCATCGACGGGGTCGGTCGCCACTCGGGGCCAAGCCGCTTCAACGTCACTTCGGTCCGGCCGCGGCGGGTTAGCTCATCGGTCAGCGGAACCGATGTCGGATAGATCTTGTTTATGCTGCGATCTTCGGACCAGTAGTACAGCGCCCGGGACTGCGTATCGCACAGAATTGCCCCGTTCTTCAGGTTCGCAAAGTGGTCCTGCCATTTGTGTGTGCCAAATCCGGAAACCCGTCGTTGCGTCACGGCGGGTGCGGCCAGCGGGGACGACCCCTCCTGCGCGAGAAGCGGGCTTGCGGCCATGGCAGCACCGGTCGTGAGAAAAGCTCTGCGCGTGAACGCCATGCGAAAACTCCATGTAACGAAACTTGCCTAAGTGTCTGAAACCACCCGAGACTGTCCATTCACAACGGTGTGAAGTCAGTTCATCTGCACGATTTTGCCCGGGTTCAGAAGGTTTTTCGGATCCAGTGCGCGCTTGATTTGTGCCATGACGGACCAGGCATGGCCGTGTTCAGCCTCCATATAGGCCATTTTTCCCATCCCGACGCCATGTTCCCCAGTAACCGTGCCGCCCAGCCGCAAGGCCCGTGCGTTCATGCGCGCCGCCAGATCTTTGGCGATGTCCAACTCGGCGGTGTTGCCGGGCTCGACCAGCAGGGCCGCATGAAAATTGCCATCCCCGACATGGCCGATCAGGGGTCCCATCAGACCGCTCCGGTCGATGTCGGCACGGGTCTCCTCCACCGCTTCTGCCAGGCGTGAAATCGGAACGCAGATGTCGGTTGCCACCGCCTGACATCCCGGTTTAAGCGCCTTCTGCGCATAATATCCGTTGTGCCGCATACGCCAGAGTGCATTACGCGCCTCGGCGTCCCGGGACCACTCGAAATCCGCACCGCCATGTTCCGAGGCAACCTCGCCCACAAGTTCCGCCTGTTCGACGACCGCCGTCTCGGAGCCGTGAAACTCAAGGAAGAGATGCGGTGACTCGGGGAGTTCTGTCTTGAAATGCGTGTTAAAGCCACGGACCGTGATATCGTCGACAAACTCCATCCGCGCCATGGGAACGCCCATCTGGATGGTCTGGATCACTGTATCGACCGCGCCTTTGATCGTGTCGAACCGGCAGATGGCAGCGGTGATTGCCTCTGGTTGGCACTGCAGGCGCAACGTAAGTTCGGTCATGATGCCCAGCGTCCCTTCTGAACCGATCAGGAGTTTGGTCAGGTCATACCCGGCAGAGGATTTTCTGGCGCGGGTGCCGGTGCGGATGATCGACCCGTCCGCGGTCACCACCTCCAGACCCATGACATTCTCGCGCATGGTGCCATAGCGTACCGCCGTGGTTCCCGACGCGCGGGTTGCCGCCATCCCCCCAAGCGACGCGTTCGCCCCCGGATCAACCGGGAAAAACAGGCCTGTCGCTCGCAAATAGGTGTTCAGCTCCTCCCGGGTCACACCGGGTTGGACCACAGCGTCCAGATCCTCCTCGTGCACCTCAAGGATCCGGTTCATGTGCATCATGTTCAGGCTGATACCGCCCCGGACGGCCAGCGCGTTCGCCTCGAGCGAGGTTCCGGTGCCCCAAGGCACGATCGGGCACCCCTCTTCCGCACAAATGCGCATGATTGTCTGAACGTCTTCTGTGTGCCGCGGAAATGCGACGCCATCGGGCAAAATCTCGGGAAAATAGGATTCGTTCTGACCATGGACCGTCCTGACCGCATCACTTGTCGCAAATCCCTCCCCCAAGGCCTTGCCCAGCCGCGCCAGCGCCGTATCAATGGTCATAATGGTCGTCCTCCGGCTGTTGTTGCCACAGGTTAAGACGTCGGAGGGTAAAGGGAAAGCAACCGATGAACGGCAGCTGCGTGACGGGCCCTGAGTTTTCCGCACAGCCCATCACGTTGGGCGGGGGAACTGTCCTGCCTGGGTGGCTTGACTACAATGGCCACATGAACGTCGCCTATTATGTGCTGGCGTTCGACCAGGCGGTTGATCGGATGCTTGAGGTCTTGGGCATCGGACCGGATTATGTACAAACCGCGGGGCAGGGCCCCTATGCGCTGCAAACCAGTATCCACTACCTGAATGAAATGTTGCTGGACGAGGCGTTCAGCTTTGACGCCCTGCTGATCGACTGCGATCACAAGCGCATGCACATCATGCTGCGTATGTTCAAGGCGGACAGCGTCGTGGCGACTTATGAACAGATTCTGATGAACGTGGATCATCACACCCGCAGGTCCGTAGCCTATCCGAATTGGGTGCAGGAGCGGTTGGACAAGCTGAAGGCCGCGCAGGCGAACCTGCAGCGCCCGGTGCAGTTTGGCCAGCCACTCGGTCTGAGGCGGCGCAGCTGATGTCGGGCGGGGTTCGGACCCTTCTGCGCAGGCAATATGACCGCGGACTGGTACAGTGTAGCGAGGGGCTAAAGGCGGTCCGGCACAGGGGGCTTGGCGCCATCCAGTTTTGGGTGATTGCGTTGCTGATCGGCATCGCCGCGGGGTTTGCCGCCGTTGGGTTCCGGCTGGGCATCACATATCTCCAGCAGCTTATCTATGGCGCGAACGATGTCACACTGGCCAGTCGCTTGGCCGGTTTGCACTGGGGCTGGGTGTTGACAGTGCCGATCATCGGCGGGCTGGTTGTAGGGGTGATCCTGGACCGGTTCACGCCGGATGGACGTGCACGCTCGGTGGCGCATGTGATCGAGGGCGCTGCCCTGACCGAGGGGCGGGTCGACACGCGCTACGGGCTGGCCTCAAGCCTTGCGTCGCTTATCACGCTGTCCACTGGCGGCTCAACCGGTCGAGAGGGCCCTGTGGTGCATCTGGCGGCTGTGATGTCGAGCTATGTTGCGAAATGGATCCATGCCGACGGGGTTACAGGACGGGATCTTTTGGGGTGCGCTGTGGCGGCGGCCGTGTCTGCGTCGTTCAATGCACCGATTGCAGGGGCGCTTTTCGCCCTTGAGGTAATCCTGCGCCATTTTGCCGTTCATGCGTTTGCCCCTATCGTCATCGCATCGGTCGCGGGTGCGGTGGTCTCGCGCATATTCGTCGGTGATGTCACCGAGTTCATGCTGCCTGTCGAGACGCTTGCATTCTATGTCGAACTCCCGGCGTTCATGCTGCTGGGGCTGCTTAGCGGATTGGTTGCGGCGCTGATGATGTGGACGATTTTCGCGGCCGAGGATCTGGGCGACGCGGTTCAAGGCTCCCTCGGCCTGCCGCGCTGGTTGCGCCCGGGGATTGCTGGCGCGCTTCTGGGTGGCATCGCAATCTTTTTCCCTCACATCATAGGCGTCGGCTATGAGACAACATCGCGCGCCCTGACCGAAGGTCTCTTCCTGTGGGAGGCCGTCGTCTTTGCCGTGATAAAAGTCGTCGCGGTCGCGATTACCATGGCAGGTCGGATGGGCGGCGGTGTGTTCTCACCTTCGCTTATGCTTGGTGCCCTGACCGGTCTTGCCTTCGGCCTTCTGGCCACATCGGTCTTTCCCGCCGTTTCGGGCACATCGGGGCTTTATGCGATCGCCGGGATGGGGGCCGTTGCCGCGGCTGTACTGGGGGCGCCGATATCAACATCGCTGATCGTTTTTGAGATGACCGGCGACTGGCAGGCCGGGCTGGCCGTCATGGTAGCCGTTAGCCTGTCCACGGCGCTGGCCTCGCGCTTGGTCGCGCGCAGTTTCTTTTTGACCCAGATCGAGCGACGCGGTGTCCATATGGCGGCGGGGCCGCAGGCCTACCTGATGGCCACGATACCGGTCAGCCGTCTGATGAAACCGCTATCGGACGAAGCGGGCGTCTCACTAAATCAAGTTCAGGCCCTGCTGGAACAGGGCAGCTGGCTGCATCCGACAGATACGCTTGAGACCGCGCTACCGCTGTTCGATCAGCTATCGTTGGGGTATCTGCCGGTCGCACGGCCATCGCAGGGCGACGGTCCTCCTGACCTGATC
>JBCCYF010000128.1:0-13313 GCA_039190275.1 Pseudomonadota bacterium
CTGGTGACGCCGAACTGGCAGTGTCAGTTGCCGGGCTTTCCCTACAACGGCGACGATCCTGAAGGCTTTATGCTCAAGGATGAGATCGTCGACTATGTCGAGGGCTTTGCCAATAGTTTCGACGCGCCAGTGCACGAAGGTGTCGACGTCACGCGCGTGGAGCGCGGATCGGACGGGACCTTCGAGGTGGATACCGACAGCGGGTTTTGGTCCGCCGATCATGTCATTGTCGCCTCGGGGGGATATGATCGGCCCATCACGCCGCCATTTGCCGCGGACTTGGACCCTTCCATCAAACAGTTGCATAGTCGCGATTACCGCCGTCCCGATGATATCCCGCCCGGGCGCTGCCTTGTCGTTGGCACAGGCCAGTCCGGCGTACAACTTATGGAAGATCTGCGGATTGCGGGCCGCGACGTTGCGCTGGCCGTTGGCCCGGCACCGCGCAGCCCACGCTCTTACCGTGGGCGTGATGCGACCGATTGGCTGCATGAAATGGGATACTACGACCGTACAATTGCCGAGCAACCTGACCCCAAAGCGACCGAAGCCAAGACCAACCATTACATGTCCGGCCGCGATGGCGGTCATGAGATCGACTTGCGTAAGTTTGCCCGCGATGGATTGCCTCTCTACGGCTCCGTGACGGGCATGAATGGAACACAGATCACGTTTGCACCCGACCTGGCACAAAACCTCGACGATGCTGACAATAGCTATTTGGGCATTCGCGACATGATCGACAGCTATGTCGACGAACAGGGCATCGACGCGCCGTCCGAACCGCCGTTCGAAAAGGTTTGGTACCCCGAGACGGAGATCACCGGGATCGATGCGCGCGAGGGCGGTATTACCTCCGTGTTGTGGTGCATTGGGTTTCGGCCCGACTACAGCTGGCTTAGAGTGCCTTGCCTCGACCGTGGGGGACGTCCTGTCCACACACGCGGTATCTGCGACGAGCCTGGTGTATACTTCTTAGGGCTTGGCTGGCTCCATACATGGGGTTCTGGCCGATTTCTGAGCGTTGGCGACGATGCCGCACATGTGACTGATGCGATAGTCGGGAAGCTTGACGAGCTTTCAAAAAGCCGTCGGCGCGCGTGACCAGTCAACAGCGGTCCTCGCACAACTCAGTCCAATCGCGCAATGCGGGCCACCCCTGATCCCAGATTTCGAACCGCCACTTCGCTGCGACCGGGATCGATTATCGAGACCGGGACAATGGTGTGAAAGAGGCCTCTGGGACAGTTCGGGTTGGCGGTGAGTAAGGAGTGTCATGGCTGTGGGTTGCCCCGGCTCCGGTCAGGCGGCGACTTGCACGACCATCTCCACCTCGATCCTGAGGTCGGGTCCTGCCAGGGCAGCCACGCCAATACCTGTCAGGCTTGGCTGCGCACCATCGAGGAAGCGTATGAGTTCCCCCATGGCGATCCTCTGCGTCTCGGACGTCAGATCGGTCAGGTAGATGCGCATCAGTACGATGTCGTCGGTTGTTGCCTGCAGAGCATCTAGAGCTGCTCGCAGGTTCTCGACCACGATTGCTGTCTGTTCGGCAAGCGATCCTGGCACCGCCGCACCATCGGGTCTCCAGGCCACCTGCCCCGAGACAAAGGCCAAAGTACCGGGATACGCAATCGAGATTTGCGAATAGCCGACCTTGCTGGCATCTGGAAGAGCCGGTGGGTTCATTCGATCTATCGAAGCGGACATGTCTCTCTCCATTCATGCGCTGTTTTGCCAACAGACATAGACTGTGCTTTTGGCGAATTGTGATCGATTTAGACACGATCCAAATGCTACAAATCTTCATGAACGGATCGAAGGTGAACGACATCCTCCTGTTTCTCTCGGTGGTCGAGACCGGGAGCTTCGTTGCCGCGGGAAAGATGTTTGGACTGTCCCGCTCGACCGCCGGGAAGGCCGTTGCGCGACTGGAGGAGGGTTACGGCGCCCGGCTTGTGAACCGGAGTACCCGCGCACTGCACCTGACCGAGGAAGGAAAGCGCCTCTACGAGCACGGACAGGCCATCCGACAGGCGTTAAAGGCCGCCGACGACAGCATCGCCAGTGACAGCGGCGTCCCGCGCGGCGTTCTCCGCATAACGGCACCTGACGCCATGGGACGAAGATTGTTGCTGCCAACAGTACGCCGGTATCTGGAAACATGGCCCGAGACACAGGTCGAGCTGTCGCTGTCGGACCGCGTTGAGAACATCATCGAGACGGGCTTTGACCTTTCGATCCGCATCGGTGTCCGCACCCCAGACCCGGGATTCATTGCGCGCACACTTCTGAGGGATCAGGCGATCCTATGTGCAGCCCCGGCGTACTTTGAGCGGCGCGAGAGGCCACAGAACATAGAACAACTCACCCGCCATGATCTGCTCCAGTTTGCAAGCCGCGGCGAACGGCAGGGCTGGCACCTTCAAGAGAAAGACAGCACTTGGGTTCGTGCCCAGGGTCAGGTCCGCCTGCGACTCGACAGTGCCGAAGCCCTGCGAGCAACTGCCCTGGACGGCCTTGGCATTGCCCTTTTGCCGGGGCTTCTGGTCGGGGCGGACATTGCAGAAGGTCGCCTTGACCGGGTTCTCCCGCATCTCGACCATGGTGAGGTTCCGATCCTTGCGCTTTATCCGCACAAGCGCCTGCTGGAACCGCGTGTGCGCCGCTTCATCGACATGCTGAGTGAGGACCTCGGCACACTTCGCGCTGGCAAGAAGGGTTGAAACACGGCGCTCGGACCTTTGTTGCTGCGCGGGGTTCTGGAATGCGCAGGACTGTGCCCGGGCGTATGCGCGCGCCGCCGAACGATATTTGCTTTAAAGCGTTTGACGACATACCTGAAGCATCAGGCATCACCTAACACGTTGAAATCCTTGATTTCAGGCAGAGTTAGGTGATTCAGGTTTTTCACACAACGCTCTAAAGCCCAGAGCTGCATTCCGAGAAGCCGACCCGGAGGACTTCATCCAATCTCAGATTGCCAAGTCCGCTCGATTTCGCGAACGCTATGATGTATGCAAGGGATAGGGGCGAACACCCGAAGAATAATCCTGTGCGGGCACCGATTTTCTTCACAAGCCTGTGGGGTTGGAACTCGGAACAATGCGTTGGCCCGGATTCGCACTATATTAGGCAGATCAATGCGCGTTGACTCAGGGGAGATCACCCAATGACCCATATATCGATGTGCCGCCGTACACTTATTGCAACAGGAACTGCCGCGGTGATTGCAACGGGACCCGGTCTGGTGTCTCCCGCTAGCGCGCAGGGCCTGGCCCCTACGAAATCGATGCGCGGCGGATCAAACAACTACCGTCCTGACGCGCCGATCGTAAAACGGATCGGTGGAGGCGGCTTTTTGATGACCGGCAGCGTGCGGCGTGCAGACGATGGTGCGCCGCTTGAAGGCATTCGCATTCAGGTCTGGGCACATACGACCGAAGGTCACGAGCGGGATCCCTGGAGCCATGGTGCAACCCTGACCAACGCTGACGGCCTGTTCCAACTGGATATGCCGCAGATCGTGCCAGCGTTCGGACAGCCGCACGGGCACCTTGCGTATGACAGCGGCGAATTCGAGACCGTGTTTCTTCGCCCGGTCATGGCCAGCGCCCGTGACACCAGCCTGAGCGCGCATTTCGTGCTGCAATCCACCTAGGCGTGACCGTCTTCAGGGCGATTGTTGTCTGGAGCGGTCTTGCCGGTGTCATTGTTGCGCCCATCATCGTTGCGGCGGGAAGCGAGTACCTCCAATACCGCTCTGCAACGTACGTAGCAGCGGGTTTTGCTGGCGTGGTCGCGCTGGCTCTTTTGGTGACGCAGCCGTTGCTGGCCTCCGGGCATCTTCCCGGTTTGACGATGCTGGCCAGTCGAAGGATCCATCGCTGGACCGGTGCGGTGCTCGTCCTTGCTGTTTGTGTGCATGTTGTCGGGCTATGGGTGACCAGCCCGCCCGACATGGTTGATGCGCTCACATTTACTGCGCCAACGGCATTCTCGGTGTTTGGAGTAGTGGCGATGTGGGCCGTGTTCGCGACGGCCCTTTTGGCCGGGTTTCGGCGAAAGCTGCCTGTTCGACCACATATCTGGCGGATTGCGCATACCATGGCGGCTACTATTGTAGTCATCGGAACTGTGGCGCATGTGCTCTTGATCGAGGGAACGATGGGGACCGTTACCAAGGTACTGATGTGTATGGTGTCTGTCGGGGCGCTGTTGCTCGCCGTCCGACGGCTCAGACCTTGGGTCGGGCTGTGGAGAGGACGGGAAACACCGTCCCGAGGATGATCCAGTCTTTCCGCCAAACGCTTTAATCCGCCCGATACCGGGTCCCACGCGGGCGGCGGATCACAGCTCTGGCGGGCCGTACCACGGTATCAGCAAACACAATTCAACGGCATCTTTGGGCCGGGCCATGTCGACAGGGCCCGAACGCGCTTTGCGGGGATGCGACGCGCACTTTACCCAGCCAGGGGCATATAGATGTCTGTCAGCAATTCTGCCGGAGCGGTATTGGTGGGGTCGTTGAGGTAGTGCTCGAACGAGGGGGCGTCGCGCAAGGTTTCCTGACTTGAAGCGAACCACGGCCCATAGAGGTAACGATAAGCCTCTCCCAAGCCGGCATAGGGGCCTTTGAAGTGAAGCACGGCGTATCGACCGCCAGCCAGCTGGACCTCCTCAAGGCCATCAGGGACTGCGTCACCCTCCCATAGTACACCGGCATGGCTGCGCAGATCCTCGGTGGGTGTGACGTCCGGATCATCATAGTAGACGCCTGCCATGCCGCTGGTGTTTGGCCAGTGGCCACCGGTGGACATGATTGTCGCGACCTTTTGATAGGCAATGCTCCCTTCAGCGTAGTCTCCGCGATGGGCCAAAGCGGCAAGGCGTTTGCCCTGGGTGGTCTGAATGTCGACGTTGAACATGCTAGAAACTCCTTGTGGGTTGGGTTCGGGCGCATTGCCGGGCAGACCCGCTGTGCGAAAGGCTTTTGGGGTCTTGCCATAGGCATCCTTGAAGGTGCGGGCGAAGCTGCGGTCGTTGGGATAACCAACATGGGCCGCGATCTGAGGAATAGGCAGATCAGTGCGCAGAAGCAGCATGGTTGCCTTGTGCATACGGACCGACCGAATGATCTGCGCGGGCGACGCGCCCATGATCGCGGTAAAGACCCGGTGCCAGTGGAACCGGGACATGGCGGCCACCTCGGCCAGTTGGTCTAGCGACAGATCATCCGCCGCATGGGTATGGATGTAGTCTATTACCCGCAGGATGCGGTCCATGTGCGGATGGGGTTTGGTCGTGTCGTCGGTCATTTGGCGACTTTAGCAGCCCCCCAATGCACAAATCTTGCTGAGTAACCGGAGTGGGAGGATTTCTGTCAGCCATCGTCGGGTGCGCTGCAACTCGTTTCGTTGATCCCGCTTTCCACTGCTTCGGTAGCGTCGCGCTTTAGGCGATACTCAACCTCAACCTACGTGCTGAGCCATAGCAATACAGCCATGTACTATAACACTGGTACTCAGCCAGTATCGCATAGTGCTGGGGGGATGAGCATCAGGTCACATAGGCAAAATTGAAGCGAGTACCCACCGCATCTTGCTTTGCAATAAAGCGCAGCGTCAATTCAAGTTCTTCAAGTATGTCTTCGCGTGCATCCCGGATCAGACCGATTCTCGGCTTTTGCTCTTCAAGATGATCACGCAGCTTGACCAAGCTATCCCGTGCGATTTTCAAGTCCACCCAAACGCCTTGTTCAATCATCAATTCATCTGTCGAATCCATGTGATCAGGCATTTCGATTACATCGGCGTTGACTTGCAAATCTGTCATGTCACACATATCGGACAGGGACATTGCTCCGACAGCCATCATGATCTTGTCGATCTTTTTCTGATTGGCCAACAGCGACGGAAGATCATTCTGATCGCACGTACAAACGCCTTCGTGCAGCGTATTTGCCCATAAGACAGAACCCATGTCGTTCTACTCCAAAGATATTATTGCCCTTCAGGTTTGCTCTCTGGAGCTTCGCAGTCAACTGCATGAAATCCAAAGCCCTTGGTTTTTGGGCCAACAGTTGACGTGGCTGACACGCATTTGCTCGCTACAGCCGAAAGGACTGAAGCAATCGGTATCGATTGTCGGCGCGGCCGCTTTCTTCGGGTTTACAACCGATGAGCGTGTCCAGTCCGTCTTGAGCGGCAAGGTCTACGCATCGGCGCGCAAGGATATCAGCGCGGGTTCGTGGCCTGAGATCATTGCTGCGAGCCGACGACCTCTTGCTGGTCGAAGGGCCGCAACAAACACTATGCCGACTACCCTAACGAAACGCCGGGTTGCCTGTCCACGCGCAGATCAAGGCGCTGGGAACGCAAATCAAATCGATCCTCGGCCGGATGGTGGAGCCAAGGGGAGTCGAACCCCTGACCTCTTGCATGCCATGCAAGCGCTCTCCCAACTGAGCTATGGCCCCTTGCCGCAGTGCTGCCGCAGGCTTTGTTCTTATGGGGCGGTCAGGGGCAGATCAACCCCTAAATACCGCCGTTGACCGGGATCAGCTGTCGTCTTCCTCGGCTGGAACATCCGCTATTTCGTCCAGATTCACCGTATCGTCATCATCATCGTCTTCGAGCAGTTCGTCATCGATATCCACTTCCGAGCCGTCACCCGAATCATCATCATCGTCGTCCAGAACCACATCATCGACCACCACCTCGTCCGCCTCGGTTTCAGCGACCGCTTCCTTCTTCTCAGGGCGCGCCGAGGTCTTTTTGGCTGTCAGGCTTTCCAGATCGAACTCCGCCCCGCAATTTGGGCAGGTCATCGGGTTGTTCTGCAGATCATAGAACCGCATTGAACAGCTTGGGCAAATTCTTTTAACGCCCCATTCGTCCTTGGGCATCGGGCTCTCCTGCATCATGTCCGGAAGCGGAGCCCTTGCCACAGCCAACGGGCGTTGTCAAAGCCTTTGAGGTGACGCGGAACGTGGCTTGCTGTATCCTTGCCTTGATGCAGTGCACAAAGCCGAATAGATATAGGGCAGTGGGACGGACGGGATCAGATTAAGGGGTAAAAAATGCTGTATACGGCTTATGAACTGACACATGCCGCCATTTCGCCAATGCGCAGCGCGGCGCGGTTCACACAAGAGATGTTAAGCAGTCCGCTCAACCCGTTCGCCGAGACCTATCCGGCGCGAACATCCGCTGCGATGTGCGATATGTTCATTTCTGCCACTCGACGCTACGGAAAGCCGGAATGGGATCTAAAGCCGGCAATCATAGACGGTGAGGAGGTCGAAGTTCTGCCTGAGGTGGTCTATGAGCTGCCCTTCTGCCGGTTGCTCAGATTTGTGCGTCCCGGAAAGGCGGGGGCGCGGCGTGACCCAAAAGTTCTAATCATCGCACCGATGTCCGGACACTACGCGACGCTGTTGCGCGGTACCGTGCAATCGATGATCGTGGAACATGACGTCTATGTCACCGAGTGGATCGACGCGCGCGACGTGCCGCTGGCCGATGGCCGCTTCGACCTTGAGGACTACACCGAATATCTGATTGAGCTGTGCCAGTATCTGGCCGAAGACGGTGAGCGTCCTGCGGTTATGGCGGTATGTCAGCCCGGTGTTCCGATGATGGTGGCCGCGACACTGATGGCTATGGACGAAGATGACGCGCGACCCTCCTCGATGGTTCTGATGGGCTCGCCGATCGACACGGCTTCGAACCCGAAAAAGCCGAACGAGCTTGCGACCGAGCGGCCGCTCAGCTGGTTTGCTCAGAATGTGATTGTGACGGTGCCGTTCCCGAACAAGGGCTTCCTGCGGCGGGTTTATCCCGGCTTCCTGCAACTTTCGGGGTTCATGGCCATGAACCTGGATCGCCACCGGGACGCCCACCTGCAGCATTTCCGGAACCTGATCAAAGGCGATGGAGAGGGGGCTGCAGCGCACCGCAAGTTCTATGACGAGTATATGGCGGTGATGGATCTTACGGCGGAGTTCTACCTGCAAACCATCGAGCGGGTGTTCCAGAAGCGTCAGTTGGCCGTTGGCGAATACCAACATCGAGGACAGTTGATCGACCCCTCTGCAATCACGGATATCGCGCTTTTGACGATCGAGGGTGAAAAGGATGATATCACCGGTCTGGGTCAAACTGAAGCCGCGCACAGACTTGTCCCGAACCTGCCCGAGGGCCTGAAAGCCCATCACACACAAAGCAAGGTGGGGCACTATGGGGTGTTCAACGGGTCACGATGGCGGGGCGAAATACAGCCGAAGATACGTGATTTCATTCGCGCCAACTATGCCACTCAGGCTGCACGACCGCGGCTCAAATCCGTGAACGCTGCCTAAAATGCGCGGGGGGCGCGCACCGGCGGTTCAGGTTATCCGGCTCTACAATCCACCGGTAACGGTGACGGTCAAGCGCAGTGCGCGGGCGCGCAAACTGACGCTTCGTGTTGCCGTGGGGACCGGCGATATTACGCTGACCGCGCCGGTCAGCACATCAGATACCGAACTCAGTCGGTTTCTGACCGCAAAGGCGGGCTGGATCGAGGCGCGCCGCGACGCGTTGCCAGATTGTATCGAGCCTAACCCCGGGGATGTGCTGACACTGTTCGGTGAGGATGTGACCCTCCAGGCGGCCAAAGGCAGGCGGGTGAAACGCCAGGGCACTACTCTTCTGGTTCCGGGCGATGACGAATTGTTCCGCGCGCGGCTGAAAAACTGGATCAAGCAGCAGGCGCGGCAGGCCGCCACTTCCGCATGTGACAAGTACAGCGCGGCATTGGGGCTTCGCTACAAACGGCTTTCCGTTCGCGATCCCCGCTCCCGCTGGGGATCCTGTACGTCAGAAGGGCATGTGATGATGTCCTGGCGTCTCGCTTTCGCCCCTGTTCATGTGCTGGAGTATGTCGCTGCGCATGAAGTGGCGCATCTGCGGGAACTGAACCATAGCGCGGCATTCTGGGAGACTGTGGCGCGGCTTATGCCGGAGTTTGAATCGCCGCGGGGCTGGCTAAAGAGCCACGGTCCCGAGCTTCACGCGATACGGCTATAGCTTCCGGCGTTCAGTTCCGCGCCACAACTTCGGTTTGGGGCGCGCGAAAAAACTTGCCGTGGATCCAGGCAAGTTCGCCACTCAGCGTCAACTCAACTTCGACCCAGGCGCCATCCGTTGCGCCTGTCACGGCAAGCTGATCATTCTGTACGGCCCGGCTAACCACCGCATGGCTGGTCCCCGGCCCGCTACGGATATTTACACTGCGGCCAGTGACGACGCCCATCGGGCCCGATGGCCTGGCGCTGCGCATGCCATCCGCGGTTTCCCCCGATGCCGTAAAGGTTACGGTCTCAAGCTTGGCCATCGGAATCACCGCGGGCAGCGGTTCAGACTTTGGCACGGCGCGTTCGGCGGAGACCGAAGCAAGCACGATCAGATCAGTTTCAGGGGCGTCGGTTTCGGGTTGGGGTATGTCGATGTCACTCAGGGCAATGGCGCCCAGCGCAAGTCCTGCAGTGGTCCAAGAAAAAAGGTCAGAATAAAAATTTGACATACGAAGCCCCCTTACCAACGCCGTCTGGGTATCAGATCGAAAACCGCATTTCATTGATTCCCACACATTTTGTGACAAGTAATTGCGACAATAGTGAGGACTCGCGCATGCTGGACCCCGTGAAACCCCAGGAAAACCGCACCCCAAACCATGAAATCGTGTTTCGGAAACTACGCGGACAGCTCATGCATGGTGAGGCCCTTCCCGGACAGGCGATGACGATTCGCGGTATCGCGTCCGAATTCAACGTCTCGATGACACCCGCGCGGGAAGCCGTCCGCCGATTGGTCGCCGAGGGCGCTTTGACACCGTCGCCTTCGGGTAGAGTGACGACGCCGGTGCTGAGCAACGAGCGGATCGAAGAGCTTGCCGCGTTGCGCGCCCTGTTGGAACCCGAGCTGGCATCACGGGCACTTCCCCGGGCGCATGGGGCCCTGATCAATCGTATGGCCGAGATCAATCGTCAGCTTGGTCTGGTTTTGGAAGGGGGCGACGCGGTGGGCTATGTGCGGATGAACCTGGACTTCCACCGGAACCTTTACCTACGGGCCCAGGCCCCCGCGATGCTTGCTCTGGTCGAGACGGTATGGCTTCAGCTCGGACCGTCGATGCGGCAACTCTACGACCGCGAGCGGCGCGGCCTGGTGACCGAGAGCCACGGCAAGATCCTCAGCGCTCTGCGCGCTGGTGACGAACCGGGGTTACGTGTGGCCGTACGCTCGGATGTAACCTCGGGGCTCAGGATGCTTGTTGCCTGACCCATCGGCCAAAGCACTTGTGGCGGTTTGAGGATGCACATCCACCACCCCGACCAAAGCGTTTCGACTTCAGCTGTCCAGTCCCTGTTCCGATAGGGATCAGGCGTGGATCGCCCCGTCCCCGCAGGCCAGCGCCGCCTCGCGCATCGCTTCAGAGAAGGTCGGGTGCGCATGGCAGGTACGGGCAAGGTCTTCTGCCGCTGCGCCGAACTCCATCGCAACACAAACCTCGTGGATAAGATCTCCGGCCATGGGGCCAATGACATGCGCGCCCAGGATCCGATCGGTCTGCGCATCGGCCAGCAACTTCACAAAACCCTCACCAGCGAAGTGCGATTTCGCCCGGGCGTTGCCCATGAACGGGAACTTGCCCACCTTATATGCCTTGCCTTCGGCCTTAAGCTCTTCCTCAGTCTTGCCCACGGCAGCCACTTCGGGTGCGGTATAGATGACACCCGGGATTACACCGTAGTTCACATGCCCCTTCTGGCCAGCGATGCTCTCGGCCACGGCCATGCCTTCGTCCTCGGCCTTATGTGCCAGCATCGGACCTGCAACCGCGTCGCCCAGAGCCCAGATCCCGTCCACATTCGTGCGAAGACTTGCGTCGGTCTTGACCTGCCCGCGATCGGTCATCTCGACCCCGACCTCCGCCAGGCCCAACCCCTCGGTGTATGGTTTGCGGCCGGTTGCAACCAAGACGACATCCGCGTCCAGCGTATGTTCGCTGTCGTCCTTTCGGCTCTTGTACGTCACCTTCAGCTTGGTCTTCAGGGCCTCGACAGACTGAACCGCCGATTCCATCACAAACGTGAGCCCCTGTTTCACAAGCATCCGCTGAAAGGTCTTCTGAATCTCCCCATCCATGCCCGGTGTGATGTGGTCCAGAAATTCCACCACGGTAACCTCACTGCCAAGCCGGGCGTAGACCGAACCAAGTTCCAGGCCGATAACACCGGCGCCGATCACCACCAGCTTCTTGGGGAGTTTTGTCAGTTCCAGGGCACCCGTTGACGTGACAATCCGTTTTTCGTCCACCTCGATCCCGGGAAGGCTGGATGCTTCGGATCCGGTGGCAATCACGATGTGTTTGGCCCGGTGGACATCATCACCTACTGTGACCTCGCCCTTGCCGCTGACCTTTCCCCAGCCCTTGAGCCAGTCGATCTTGTTCTTCTTGAAAAGAAACTCGATCCCGCTGGTATTGCCTTCAACGGTCTTGCTTTTGTAGCTCTGCATTTTGTCCAGATCGACCGAAGGTGTCGCGCCGACAATACCCATCTGGTCGAAGTGCGTATGCGCCTCGTGATACAGTTCGGACGCATACAACATGGCTTTGGAGGGGATGCACCCCACGTTCAGACAGGTGCCACCCAGTGTTTCCCGCCCTTCGACACACGCGGTCTTCAAACCCAGCTGCGCGCAGCGGATCGCGCAAACATAACCGCCGGGCCCTGCGCCGATTACAATCACATCATAGGTGGCCATGGAGTGTCCCTTCTACGTTCCCGCCGTCTTGGCATCGATTACGTGGCAGCTCTGATGAAACGAAATGGTCATTTTGACATCTTTTGCGGTTGTGCCATGGAATGAACAATTTCTCTCGCAATGGTGTCTTAGGTTTTTCAAAACCTCGCCGTTGTACATGGGCATTGTGGGGACCGAATGTACACTAGCGTGAGGCGAATTATGAAAACCGTTTTGATCTGCGTAAACGTCGCCACTTTTACCTACATCGTTGTGACTGTGCCGTCCCTGGTAACCACTTTGGTAAGTTAAACCCTGTCGTATGCGGCCCGACGACAGCAAACCGGTCCATGTTCCGACCGGGCGCTGATCATTGGATCCGCCGCGCGCGGAAACGTGGAGAGATATAGGTTGTGACAACTGAAACCCTGATTCCCCTGGCCTGCATTTGCCTGTGCGTGGCTGCATTGATTGCGCGGTCCGAATGGAAACAACGCGCCACCCGGCGCGCGAGTGAGCTGTATCTCCAGCGCTCTCAGGTGAGCCCGGTGCTGCGCCGAACGGAAGAATCGTCCCAATAAGGCGTCCCCTCCGCGCGCTCATAGAAGAGCCGCCAGCAAGATAAGCGTCGTGGCCAGCATTCCGACTGACCAGACCCCGGACCTTAGGCCCGGGATACCGCTTACATACGCGGGGACATAGGCTATTCGCGCTGCGACGTAAATCCAGGCGCAGACCTGTGTGAAAAACGTCGACGCTTCACCAAGTGTCACAACCACGACTGCCAGTGTGAACAGGATCAGCCCTTCAAAGTGGTTGTTCAGCGCACGTTGCAGCCGACCCGCCGTTCCGGTCAGCGTGACCTGCGTATCCCGCGGCCCCAGCGCAGTTGACGTTCCAACCTGTAAGTTCGCGGCCACCGAGTACAAACAAAACTGCACAATCTGCACCAATCCGGCACATGCCAAGGCAGTGAGTTCAGGTGTCATGACACATGCCTTTCTATCCTGTAGCTGCCTTGCGCGGATACCGTCGTGCCCAAAGCGGACATCGGTGTATCCTCCGCGGCCCACACCAAACGCATGCGGATCATTTTAACAGGACGGGTGCCGGAAGCCCGCGGCAAACCCCAGCGTTTGACGATTGTTGCACAGCGCGGGTCAGCGGTGATCCGAACCCAACAACCGGGCCAATCGACCGGACTATCATCCTGGTTGAACCGCGCACCCTTGCTACAGATCCATGAGCAAGCGCCGCGGATCTTCCAGCGCCTCCTTCACCCTAACCAAGAAGGTGACGGCACCTTTGCCGTCGACAATTCGGTGGTCATAGCTCAACGCTAGATACATCATCGGGCGCACGACAACCTCCCCGCCGATGACCATCGGACGCTCCTGGATCTTGTGCATCCCCAGAATCCCAGACTGTGGCGGGTTCAAAATCGGCGAGGACATCAGTGATCCATAGACCCCGCCATTCGAGATTGTGAAGCTGCCGCCCTGCATTTCCGCCATGGACAGC
>JBCCYF010000129.1:0-13121 GCA_039190275.1 Pseudomonadota bacterium
AAACATACCACTACGCCAAATACATCAGCGCAACAGCACGATCCAACCAATCCTGTAAAACCAACCCCAAAAACAACGCCCCAGAGCCAGTGAGCGACTATCTACGCACATCAAACAAAACACGCAAGATACTTTTTTGCAGGAAACTGCAAATTTTTCTAAAGCCCTGAAATTTCAGGATTTTGGCATCGCTCCGGGTTCTTTGGTGGCACTTCCCAGCAGTGCGAAAATCGCTGCGATGGCGCACATAACCACCGGAAAAAGAACGAAAAAACCGACACCAAATGCATAAGCCATCAGCCCCGCAGCCAGCGAGAGGCAGAGCGCGCCGATCAGCGGGCGCAAAACTGCCATGGCACCGCCCGCAATAGCCAGAATCGGCGCCGCTACGCCAACCGCCTTGAGCAGGCCAGGATTGCGCGGGCCCGCCAGCAGACCCGGAACCTCCGCCTCGACCACGCCGGTTAGCGCGATCCAACCGGCATAGGAGATCCCGATGACAAGGCCCAGCAGGCCGCCGATGATCCCAAGTACGCTTGCTGCTTGTTTCACTTTGCCCTCACCTGACAGGTTCGACAATCCTCATAGCCGTCCCGTGCCACAATGGCCACGCCACACGCACTGCGGACCGGGGCCGTGGGGTTACACCTAGAACGTGACAAAACCGTCGACTGACGGATCATGGCAACGCACACGGCTCAGCGGTGGCAAGTCGTCGGTCAGGGACTTCTGCCGTAGTGTTCCCGAGGCCAGATCGGCCGCCGAGCACACCTGCCCTTCGGTTACCGTATAACCGCGCCCCCGCAGACAGGCGGTCAGCCGCTCGGTCCGGTCTTCGGCCGTGACACTGCGCGCCGCCGCGATAATAGCGGACTGATCCGCACCCGCAGCGCTTCCCGATACACGTAACTCGCATTGTCCCAGATCGGTCGCGCGGGTCTGGACATCGACCCCCTCCTTCCACACCACAGGGGTAAACGGCCCCCGTGGCAGCGGCGCCTCGGCCGGTCCGCAGGCGCACAAAAACCCGCAGAACACTGCTATTCTGCATACGACGGCAGTCACCCGACGACAAAACCGCGGGCCGTGGGATCCACACATCGAATACTCTGAAGCGGGGGCAGAATATCAGGCTGGACAACCAACTGGCCACGTCCACGATTGCGGCTGTTGCACACCGGAAGCTCGGTCACCGTATATCCCTTGTTCGTCAGGCACCGCCGCACAAAACTGGCCTCCTGCTCGGGGTCCGCACGAACCGCGCTTTCGATCATCTCTGGCGTCGCATTCGGCGGCAAACCACGCGCCGCCAGTTCGCACGAGAATATATCCGCACCCCGGGTCGCACGCGGTGTATCGGCCTTCCATGTAAATGGTGTCATGGCCGCCGCTTCGGTCGAGGTTGGCAGGGGCTCGGTACAGGCGCTCACGGTCAGCGCAATGACTGTGGCGATGGTCGGTATTCTGCGCACGGTATTTCGTCCTCAATGGTCAGTCCTTGGGCTTTTGCATAGCATATATTCAAGTCTGACAAGCGTGATTTTTTTGAGTTTCAGCCCGCACACGGGACGGGTGGCCAATACCCGCCGATCCCTGGCACGTCGCGCGCGCGCCATTTTTTTGCCGCAAATGCCGCCACGTATACGTTATCTGAAGCTCAAACGCGCCTGAACCGCTAACCAATCCGCACCATCAGACCACCAGCCACCCCTGAAGACGACCGACAATAGTTACCCGCGCCCCTGCACCGAGGATGACGACCCGATGGCAACCGTAACCGGCACATTGCAAGAATGGCATAAGATTACCCTGGACTTTCGGTCCGGCGATACATTCACCGAGGCGCCGTCCACCTTTCGAGACACCCGACTGGATGTGACCTTTACCAACCAGGACACTGGTCAGACGATCATTGTTCCCGGCTTCTTTGCGGCCGATGGCAATGCGGCCAACAGCAATGCCACCAGTGGAAACGTCTGGCGAGTCAACTTCAACCCGCCATCGGACGGCAACTGGACCTACTCGGCTTCACTGCGCACGGGTAACGATGTGGCCGCAAGTACCAATCCAAACGCGGGCACACCCGCGGTGCTGAACGGTGCGAACGGGACTTTGACGATCGCTGAGACCGACAAAACCGGTGATGACTTCCGCGCCAAGGGCATGATCCTGCAGGATGAAGGCTCGCACTACTTGCAGTATCAAGGGGATGGGGACTACTTTATCCGCGGCGGGCCCGGTGTACCCGAAAACTTCCTTGCGACCACCGACTTCGACAATACCCCAACCGGCCGGCACGACTTCAGCACGCATCAATCCGACTTTAACAACGGTGATCCGACATGGGATGGCGGCAAGGGCAAGGCGATCCTGGGCGCGGTCAACTATCTGGCCGAGAAGGGGCAGAACACAATCTATGTTCTGACCAACACCGCCGGGGGCGACGGACAGGATGTGTTCCCCTGGGCCGATCCGGACTTCAGCAAGATCGGCAAGAACGAGAACTTAACCTCGGCCGTGAACGACGTTCAGGGGCTTGAGACCGCAGACTTCTCGGTCTTCGACGTGTCCAAACTTGCGCAGTGGGAAATTGTGTTCGACCACATGGATGCACAGGGCATCTACAAAAATATCCTGCTGCAGGAAACCGAGAACGATCAGCTTTTGAATGGCGGCACCGACATCTCCGGCCCGCTCGACGTGGAACGGCTGATCTACATGCGCGAGATGGTTGCGCGTTTCGGGCACAACAACGGTCTGCAGTGGAACCTGGGGGAAGAGAACACCAACACACCGGCCGAACGCGAAGCGATGGCCAGTTATCTGGAGGCCATAGACCCCTATGGCCATCTGGTGGTGATCCACTCCTTTCCCGGCCAAATCGATCAGGTGTACAACCCCCTGCTGGGGTATGACGATTTCGACGGTACGTCGTTCCAAACCACGGCACAGAACATCCGATCCGAGATAATCGAGTTCCGTGATAAATCGGCTGCCAACGGTGACCCCTGGGTTCTTGCGTGGGACGAGGACAGCTCAGGTAACGCCATCATAGACCCCGGCTCGAACAATCCCGACAGCACCAACGAAAAAGCCCTGCGGGAGGGGCTTTGGGGATCGTTGACGGCCGGTGGCAGCGGCGCGAATTGGTATCTCAAGGGCAGCAGCGGTCATTCGTTTGACCAGAATATAGATGATTTCAAGGGGTTCAGCTCGCTTTGGGAGTGGACCGAGGCTGCGACCAGTTTCTTCAACACCTATATCCCGTTCTGGGAGATGACGCAGGACGATGGCGCGACGCTGAACAACAATGATTACGTCATGTCCAAGGATGGTGAGTATTACATCTCTTACCTTGGGTATGGTGAGGCGGGCGATGTCCGCTTTGACCTGCGCGATCATGGTGGCGAGACCTTCGATGTATTTTGGTATGATCCGCGTAACGGCGGCGAACCCATCCCCGATGGCACGGTTGCCGGCGGCTCGGTTCAGCAGGTCGGCGGCCCGCCCAAGGCCGCGGGTAAGGACTGGGTGGTGTTCCTGCGCAATTCCGATCTGCCCGACCGGCCCGAACTGACGGCCCCCGACCCGGGTCCCGGTTCAATACAAGCGCCGCCCACCTCGGGAGCGTACGAGGCCATCGCGAACGGCAGCGGTATCCGCTTCAAGATCCAGGTTGAAGATGCCAACGGAAAGAATGCAGGAACCAACCCCGGCGGAGACTGGACCTATGCCAGCGGACCGGATGCGGGCGGCAACCAGGCCGGTGCGCAGGGCACCGGATACTACTATTTCGGGGACCCGCAAAGCATATCGAACAACAGGTCCGTGCCCGACAACAGCATCCTGGAGTACACGATAGTAATCCCAGAGGGCGAAGCCGGATACTACAACTTCCGAGCCGCATCGTCCCGCGATCCGGGTGGCCCCGGCGACCGGCGCAACGATATGTGGGTGCGCATCGACGATGACGCCGAGGCAGTGCAACGTGCCACCACCGACAGCGTCTCGAGCAAGGGCTTTGTCAAAATCTTTGGTGCGAGGGATACGGACTGGGGCTACAGCCAGAACATCGACAGCGTTTCTCATGATGAACCGAATACCCGCGCGGAGTTCTTTCTGAGCGAGGGCGAACATACCATAAGCCTCGCCGGTCGCTCCGAGGGCTATCATGTCGACTACTTTGAACTCTACACGGGCCCGGCCCCGAACAGTTCGGCATCTGACTCCCCCTTTGTGGGCGGATCGACCCCTCCCCCGCCGCCTTCGCCGCCGCAAACCGGCAGTATCTCGGGGCGTTACACCATAGATACCGATGGCAACGAGATCGGCGCCGGCGACCCCGGTGTGTCCGGGGCCAGGGTAACACTCATTCAAAACGGGTCTGCGGTGGCCTCAACCACGACAGCCACCGACGGCTCCTATGCCTTCACAGAAGTTGCCCCCGGCAGCTACCGGGTCCGGTTCGACAAGGACCCGGACGGCCGCGCCTTTATCCTGGGCGACGGAAATGGCCCGGCAACCGACAGCGATGTGGTCTCAATCGGCAGTTCGGGAAATGGCCGGACGGCGGTGTTCGATGTGACTGCGGGCGGCACCGTGGCAAACGTCGACGCCGGACTTGTCGCGGCCCAGGACGACCCCGATCCGGAACCGCAACCCGATCCTGGTTTCAAGATCTACCTCATCAATGCCGACACGAACACGCGCTTAGACGAGGTCAAGGCCGGGGATCCGGTCTACCTCCCCGACGGAGACACCGGCGCCTACAGTTTTGAAGTGGTGCCGAACGATGGCTTTTCGGGCAGCGTAAGAATGTCATTGAACGGCGGCCCGGCGCAGGTCGAGAACATTGCGCCCTATGCGCTGTTTGGCGACATGAACGGCAACTTCGATCCGGGACCGGTCCCCCTCGGCCCGCTGAACCTCAGCGTTGAGCTGTTTGAGGGGTCGAATGCGACCGGCACCAAAATCGCCGAAGCAACCGTGGCGGCCACCACGACCGATACACCGCCGCAATCCCCACCGGACCCGGTTCCATCACCGGCACCCCCTGCACCCTCGCCCGGCGCAAACGACGACATCGTCGGGACACCAGACAATGACGACCTGACGGGTACGCCGGACGACGATATCATTCGTGCATTGCTGGGTGATGATACGGTCAGTGCCTTGCGCGGCGCAGACAAGATCTACGGGGCCAAGGGCGCGGATGCCCTGGAAGGCAACCAGGGCCGCGATGCAATCCGCGGCGCCGGAGGGTCAGATACGCTGGAGGGCAACGGCGGCCGCGACAAGCTGCATGGCGGCACGGGCAAGGACATGCTGATCGGTGGCTGGGCGGATGACATTCTCAGCGGTGGCAAGGGGCGGGATACCTTCTACTTCAAGGGACGCACCGGAACGGACACCATCACCGATTTCGAGCTTGGCCGCGACATCATCAAGATCGGCGGCAAAGACATCGGCTTTGCCGATTTAGACATCCAACAGCAGGGCGACGACACGCTGATCACAGTAAACGACATCGGCATTGTGCTGGAGGGGATCGACAGCAGTCAGATTGCCCGCGGCGACTTCATGATGTGATCAGGGTCCCGGGGCGTCTACACGCCCCAGGCGGCCTGGGTTTCAGCATCCCATCCCAGGGTCATCTTACTCCCATCCGAGAGGACGGGGCGTTTCATCAAGGCAGGGTGCTGCGCCAGTTGATCTTCGGCCTCCGAGGCCTGTATCCAATCACTCAACCCCCGCCACGTCGTGGATTTCTTATTCACGAGCCGGTCGCCGAACTCCGTGAGCAGGGGCTGCCACTCGTCCGCACTCAACGGTTCGGCCCGGATGTCTCGAACAGTCACCGTACGGCCCGAAGCCTCTAGCGCTTTGCGGGCTTTGCGGCAGGCATCGCAGGTCGGAAGTCCATAGAGGGTAAGCGCGGTCATCGGCGGTCCTTGCGGCTAAAGGGTGGTTTCGACAATTGTGCGCAGACTTAGCGCATCTTGTCCGCGTCCGACAGCCCCGACACCACCCTAGGAGTTGCCCGAACCGCCCGAACCACCGGATTTAGGCGACTGTTCGACACCGAATATATATCCTGCGATTGTCCCCAAAAGCGCGGCCAGGGTCTCGCCCGAGATTATACCGCCACCCCCCAGCACCAGCAGCATCGGCAGGATCATCACGATCCCCATCGCCTTGAGCGCATTCGGCCCAAGCCCCTGGCTCTCAATCTGATGCTGCAACAACGGGAACGCCCGCCAGACGATAAAGGCCGCCAGCCCGACGATCAGAATGTTCCATCCGTATTTATCGGAGATCGTGAAGATGTAGTTGAATAGTTCTTCCATGGGCGGGCGTCTCCAGCACTCATTACCAGTTGTTATATCTGAATATTACCAGAACTGCAGACCGGGGGATACGATGGCGTTACGCAAGGTGTGATAAAGCTGGAAGTTTCGTGGCAACAGGCTGTCGGTAACGCTTCAAAAGAAGATCAGCGGCGAATGCACGACAACCGACCGCGGGCGATTCCCATCATTCTGGCTACGACGTGGCCATTGCATTGGGCCTAGCAAAGGGAAGGAACGCTGCGCCCGAGCAAAAGGAGGTCGATGACCCGTGTGCCTTGCGCGGTGTTACCGTCGCGCCTCCAATGCATCAACTCTCATCCACTTCGTCTATGAACGGTGGTTTGGATCGGTGCCTGTTACGACCGCCCCAGTACCCCCACCAACTCCCGCCACTCCCCTTTGCTCATGCCTGCTTTCTCGGCATCGAGCTCTTCTCCGGCAAGCATCCGCTTTAGGGCATTTAACCCTTTGGCTGAAAACTGGACACCCCCCAGCCGATAGTCCTCGAAGGCGGCATAGGCCAGGGGGACCCAGTCGGCGATGATCCGGCAGATCTCTTCGGCGTAGACGCGGATTTCGTATTGGGCATGGGGGTCAGCGCGCAGGCGAAGGAAGTGGAAGAGGTTGTGCAGATCGACCTTCCAGTACCATTGCGTATAGACATTGGCCGGCAGGTTCATCCGGGCCAATTCGCGGGCCAGACCCGCCTGCCCGTCCTGGCTCAGCATTGCCTCATAGTGATCGTAGGCACGGTCGGCGTCACGACGGAGCATATCGAGCACCCGTGCGGCCTCCTCCCCCTGCAGAGTTTCACCCCGGCCCTGGTTGTTCACGGTGCTTTGGGCGGCCAGGTGATCGGGCGCGGGGATATAGAACTCGCGATCCAGGATCGAGTAGCGGGCCGAATACTCATTCACATTGGCGGTGCGGTGCCGGATCCATTGCCGCGCGACAAAAACCGGAAGTTTGACATGCAGCTTGATCTCGCACATCTCGAACGGCGTCGAGTGCCAGTGCCGCATCAGATAGTTGATCAGCCCCGCGTCGTTTGAGACGTGTTTGGTACCCGCGCCATAGCTCACGCGGGCGGCCTGAACGATGGCCGCGTCATCCCCCATGTAATCGACGACCCGGACAAACCCGTGGTCGAGCACATCGTGCCGCGTGTACAGACGCGCCTCCATTGCCGGAACGGTCGCGCGATGCGTCTGGTAGGTCTGGGAGCGCAGGGCATCGATTTCCGCCTGTGCTTCTTCGGTTTCCGAGTTAGACATTGAGCGTCCCTTCCGCGCGTGATTCTGTGTTCCACAGTATCTTGCGGATAGTGGGGTAAGGGCAACAAGATGTTGGAGGGATTACCGTGAAACTAACGTATCTGCACACAATGGTCAGGGTGAAGGATCTGGACACCTCGATCGCGTTCTACAAGCTGCTCGGGTTGGAGGAAACGCGTCGGATGGACAACGAAGGCGGCCGGTTCACACTGGTATTCATGGCCGCCCCGGGCCAACCGGAGTGCCCCGTGGAGCTAACCTATAACTGGGACGGTGATGAGGGGCTGCCCAGCGACAGCCGCCATTTCGGTCATCTCGCCTATCGAGTCGAGAATATCTATGACCTGTGTCAGCACCTGATGGACAACGGCGTGACCATAAACCGCCCACCCAGGGACGGCCATATGGCCTTTGTGCGGTCGCCGGACAACATATCGGTAGAACTGCTGCAAGCCGGCGACAGCCTGGCCCCGGCGGAACCCTGGGCCAGCATGGGCAACACCGGGAGCTGGTAGGACGGCACCCATAGCGTCATGTCTCCCCGGTCGTATGAATGGGGTTAGCGCATACTAACGAAGGAGGGCGGTGGCAGTTTGCCGCTGCCCTTTTGCCTCCCAACAGATGAGGTTCGGACACCCAACCCACGGCGCTTTTTTTGTGCGCGCTGCACGTAAAGTGGCCAATTGCACGATCTGCCACGCTATTAAATCACATCATCGAGAGAACGCTTGGCCGTTTCGTCCAGTTGCGCTTAAGCTCAGGCCAGAGCTTCTGCTGCGCGTGGTCGGGAGATTGAATGAGATTTTTCACCGGACTTGTGGCGGCGGGCGGGATAGCCATGAGCCTCGCCCTGCCCGCACAAGCCTGTCGGCTGGCCCTGGCGCTGACTGTGGATGTCAGCGGTTCGATCGATCCGGGTGAGTACCGGTTCCAGATGGATGGGCTGGCAACCGCACTCGAAGATCCCGAAGTGGCCGAGGCCCTCGTTCTGGCCGAGGCTGCGATCACCGTAATACAATGGTCCGGAGCCGAGGATCAGGAGACTTCGATCCCCTGGCAGCGCATGCTCAGCTTTGACGCGGTCGCGCGCCTTTCCCAAACGGTCCGCGATGTCAGGCGCCGCTGGTCGGGTGGCAAAACGGCCGTGGGTGATATGCTCAGCAATGTGTTGCCCGCCTTCGATGCGGTGAGCGATTGTTCGCGCCGTGTGGTGGATGTCTCGGGTGACGGCCAAAGCAACGACGGTATCGACACGGTACACGCGCGCCAGCTTGCCACCCGCATGGGTGTGACGATCAATGGCCTGGCGATTGACCGGATCGGGAAAAGCGTGACGCAGTTCTACCGGCAGAAAATCCGGACCGGTCCGAACAGCTTTGTGATCACCGCGACCGGCTATTCTGACTATCCCAGGGCCATCAGACGGAAGTTGCTGCGCGAAACCGTGGTTCCGGCATTTTAAAGTGCGACCCTGGCTTGCCCTGCTGATCTTTTTGGTCCCGGCGCAGGCGACTGCGATGACCTGCCGGATTGCCCTGACGCTGGCCCTGGATGTCTCAAGCTCGGTGGATGAACAGGAGTACCGGATCCAGATCGAGGGCGTCGCGCAAGCCCTGGAAGACGCCAGAGTCCGGCGTGCCCTGTTCCAGATCCCAGGGGCATATGTTGCGCTGCAGGTCTTTGAATGGTCCGGCGTCGGCGACCAGACCATCGTGGTGGACTGGACCCCCGTCCGAAGCGCCGAGGATCTGGATCGGATGGCCGCCAGCATCCGGGCTCATCAACGCAGCGTGCACAATGCGGCCACCGGGCTGGGGCGCGCGCTGTCTTTTGCGTTGGACCAGCTGGGGCAGGTCCCGGACTGCGGATTTCACAAAATCGATATCTCGGGGGACGGGCAAAGCAATGTGGGTGTCCCGCCGCAGCAACTCTACGCAATAGCTGATTTCGGCGAGGTTACGGTGAACGGTCTGGCCATCCTGTCGGACGAACGCGCCTTGGGGCGATATTACAGCTATTTCGTCATCCGCGGGCCGGGCGCCTTTCTTGAGGTGGCTGATAGTTTCGAGGCCTATCCGGCGGCAATTAAACGTAAGCTGATCAAGGAACTGGGTGTGGCACGGCTGGGCATGAGATGAGGCTCCTGCTTGTTATGATGATGTTGTGGTCCGGCCCGGCGCAGGCGTATTGCCGCCTGGCCCTGGCCCTGGCCCTTGATGTCTCAAGCTCGGTTGACGAGGTGGAGTATGCCCTCCAGTCCGAGGGGCTTGCCCAGGCATTGGAAGACCCGGAGGTTGTCGACGCTTTCCTGCAGGTCCCTGGCGGGACAGTCGCGCTGATGGTTTATGAGTGGAGCGGGCGCTACCAACAGGACGTGGTCCTCCAGTGGCATGTGATCTCGGGACGTGCCGATCTGACCGCCGCCGTGGCAAAGCTGCGCTCCAAGGGGCGGACCTATGCCGAGTTTCCGACATCGATCGGTTTTGCCCTGGGGTTTGGTGCGGTTCAGTTTCGCGACGCGCCGCAATGCGACCGCCAGGTGATCGATATCTCGGGCGACGGGATCAATAATGACGGTTTCACCCCGGAACTGGCCATCAAGGAGTTCGACTTTTCATCCACGGTGGTGAACGGCCTTGTCATCGGCGACGAAGCCGGTCTGGAGAGCTACTACCTCAGCGACGTCATCCATGGACCCGATGCCTTTGTGGAAGTCGCCGAAGAGTTCTCGGATTTCCGCACCGCGATGAAGCGCAAACTGATCCGGGAGTTGGGTGTCGCGCGCCTGGGGATGCGATAGGGCCGCATGGCCGCACCCGGCATCCACCGGGCTGTGCCGCAAGAGGGTGTTTGGCGGCCCTGACCCGGGCAAGACCCGGCATCGCAAGACCGCGGCCCAAACGCTAAAGGAAACGCGACATCGGTTTTTCGGGATCGAAGCTAAAGTCAGCGACGTCTTCGAATGGATTGTTGTGAGTGTGGTGGAACGAACTGAGGGTCATCAGATGCTCCATCGATGCCACGCCCCTGTCGGCCAGTAAGTTGTCCTTGATCGGACTGGTCATGGCGTCACGCAAAGCCTGCGCGTCGAAGGTTTCAAGCGTGCCGATGCATTCGGCCTTCCACAACCGGAGGGTTTTGGACGGCGTTCCGATCTGGGTGGTAAAGATCATATCGCTTAGCGCAGGTCTGTGCTTAAGTTCGTCATCCGCCTTGTCGATGTAATATTCCTTGTCGATCATTGTGCGCAGGCAGGTACCTGGGATCTGATCAAGTGTCGGCTTTTCAGAACCCACAAGGTTGAGCACGGCGATCGTGTAGTGGGCGAAGAATGTATCGTAGTGCCAGGCCTCGGATACGACAAAGCCCGCCCAGCCGTCCGGTTTGTAAAGTGTGTCAATGGTATCGGGGTCGTAGCGGTGCCAGAAGAACGGCAGTGGCGCGCCTTGCATCGCGGGCATCACCCAGACCTCGCCGGGCCCGAGAAGCAACTTCTGGGGGCCCTTCATCATGCGGCGTTTACGCGGCTTGGGGTGCGGACGCGACCAGGCGTCAAGCAGGTCCTCAAGGACCTTGGCACGTTTCTTGAGGTCCGCCGGGCTCATTTCAAGCTCGGTTTTCACGGCAAGATCCGCGCCTGAGATGATGATGTCTCGCGCCGTGGCAAAGGTCGCGGGATGGTCCAGGCCGTATCGGTGAAGCTGATCGGCCAGGGCAAGCCAGAAGTCCACCTCATCCTCGTCATGGGGATCCTTGCCCAGGGCATACGCCTTGCACATGCGCGCGACCAGCGCGTCTGTGTCGATGGGCAGTTTGGCCGAATCTGAAAATTCGGACTTGAAGTCCGCTGTATCGTCACTCTGATAAAGCCCTGTACCCCAAACCCCCATGATCTCCTCCTTATCTTATGCGCCTACGGGCACGAGTTGCGGTCGGAGGTGCCGGGTGATTTTGGCACAAATACGGCGCCAGACCGCGCAGATCCCGGTTCAGCAGCCCACGCAACTTTGTTATCGGGCGGGGCCGTTGCCTCACCACGGACCGGCAACCCCCGGTATTTGCACCTGCCGTCCAAGGGCAGCCCCGGTGTTCTGATGGGCAAGACTTGCGTGGTCGGCGCGAACAACCTATATCTGCCACGTTCCTTCGGGAACTATGGTGATAAACGCGCATGTAATAAACGGATCGGACCCGGGGGCGGTACCCGGCGGCTCCACCAAAACCATTTTTGGATTTTGGGGCCGAAACAGGATCGACGGACGTCTAAAGATGTTAGCTTTCATTCGGCAGGACGCCACCGTTATCGGCTCAAACAAGCTAGTTGCAAATGACAACAAAGCTCCGGTTGCTTTCGCTGCGTAAGCAGTGCGAAATACCGAAAATTAAGTCCTAGGGCTTTGCAGCCTTAGGCGGGGTTCGCAGGCACCTGGCAACAGAAGCCTGCACTTTGACTTTGTCTTTCACCGTCACGCGGCGGTCAGTAGCGGGCCCGGCATAACAGCGTCGGCGTCCTGAGCGTCATGCCCGGCAGGGATTTCAACGTTCCCTTTTCACAGATCTTGTAGAACCGGTACCCCAACTGCTTGAGCAGTTTTTCGCACCGGCGCATCGATGGCGTGTCTGGGTTCCAGACCTCGATAAGCAGATCGGGGCGGTACCGGCGCAAGCTGAGTATGGCACCGCTCAGCGCCTGTTCCTCGGCGCCCTCAACATCCAGTTTGACCAGATCCAGCCGTGTCAGCCGGTATTCCGCCACAAGGCTGTCCAGGCTGCGGGTCGGTACTTTTACCGCCGTCCCCTGCCCGTCGTTGCCATTGTCTTTGCGATGAACAATCGACGCAGAGGTGGCCCCGGTTGAAACGTCGAGCATTGCATGGCCGTCGCTGTCGGAAATTGCCACTTGCGCGACATCCACCTGATCAAAACCACTGGCACGCGCCGAGCGTCGCAGCTCCCTTGCGGCGTAGTCCTGCGGTTCAACGGCCAGCACCCGACCACGTGTGCCGACCAGACCCGCGGCCGCAAGCGTATACAGACCCAGATTGGCGCCACAATCGATCACCGTATCACCACGGTGGACAAGCCGTTCAAGGTGTTCGTATGCCGGCTCGTAATGTCGTCTTTGAATGAACACGCCCGTGCTGCCGCTGCCCTGCATCCGTGGCGGCAGAAACATCGTGAACTGACGGGCACGGTCGCGATAGACCCCCTCGCGCCCCAGTGCGACATGGCCCAGCCACAAAAGCGTCAGATAGAGCGTGCGCATCGGTGCCTGACGGAAGGCACGGGTGGAAAACAGGGCGAGGGCAGCCATCGTTAATCTCCTTGTTGAAAGTGAACGGATCATCGGCGCGAATGCAGTCACCCTCACCCCGATACGGTTAACAACAGCTGAATCGGTTAATGGTCGTACCAAATAAAGTTGGCCCTGCCCCACAGGCATCATGTTGGCGGGTCTGGGCGGCAATCGATCAACCGCGCACTATGGGCACCGCGC
>JBCCYF010000130.1:0-12997 GCA_039190275.1 Pseudomonadota bacterium
GGCTGGACCATGGTCGGCGGTGGCGTATTTGATGCGCAGACGACGGCCAAAACCATGGGCTCACTCATCCCGCAGGGTGTCCACTGGATCAAATCGGCGGTGGCCGCATTCGAGCCGCAAAACAACGCCGTGATCCTCGATGGGTGCCGCGTCGTCAAATACGACCGCCTGGTAGTCTGTCCGGGTCTGAAGCTGGATTGGGATGCCGTTGAAGGCCTCGAGGAAACCCTCGGCCGCAACGGAGTGACGTCGAACTACCGATATGATCTCGCTCCCTATACCTGGCAACTTGTGCAGGACCTGAAAGAGGGACGGGCGCTTTTCACTCAGCCTCCCATACCCATCAAATGTGCGGGCGCGCCGCAGAAGGCCATGTATCTGTCCGGAGATGCCTGGCACCGCAATGGCCGTCTCAAGGACATCGACATCCAGTTCATGAACGCGGGCGGCGTGCTGTTTGGTGTAAAGGACTATGTCCCGGCGCTCGAGCAATATGTCGAAAAGTATGACGCGACGCTGAACTTCTTCCACAACCTGACCTCGGTTGATGGGGCAGCTAAGAAGGCAACCTTCAGAGTCGCCAAGCCAGACACCAATCCGACTGAAGTCACGGTCGAGTTCGACATGATGCATGTTTGTCCGCCTCAGGTGGCTCCCGACTTCATCCGCGTCTCCCCACTGGCAGATGCTGCAGGTTGGGTCGACGTTGACCAATCGACCTTACGCCACGAGAGCTTCGACAATATCTGGTCGCTGGGGGACGTGATGAACGCTCCCAACGCCAAGACGGCGGCCGCTGCACGCAAACAGGCACCGACCGTGGCGGACAACATTGTGGCCGATATCGCGGGTCGTTCGCCCACTTCCGCCTATGACGGCTATGGCTCCTGTCCGCTCACGGTGGAGCGCGGCAAGATCGTGTTGGCGGAGTTCGGGTACGGTGGCGTCCTCAAGCCCAGCTTCCCCTCCTTCCTGCTCGATGGCACCAAGCCCAGTCGCGCTGCGTGGTTCCTCAAAGAGACTATGCTGCCACCGATCTACTGGAAGGCCATGCTGAAAGGCAAAGAGTGGATGGCCAAGCCGGAAAAGATCAAGGTCGCAGCCGAGTAAGGCTGAACACCTAATTCGCGCAACGCCCTTCTTGCGCGATGACTGACGGACGAACTCTTGTGCGAACGGAAGAGTTCGTCCGCTCTTATTTTACGGAAAAGATGATGTCCCATTCCTTGCGCCGGTTCGTTCCAATCCTTGACTGGGGTCGCCAGTACGACCGCAAGGCATTGTCGAACGACATGATCGCGGCGGTGATCGTCACGATCATGTTGATCCCACAGTCATTGGCCTATGCGTTGCTCGCCGGTCTGCCCCCGGAAACGGGGATCTATGCGTCTATCGCTCCCATCATTCTATATGCGGTTTTCGGGACGAGCCGCGCCTTGGCCGTTGGGCCGGTGGCCGTTGTCTCTCTCCTGACCGCGTCCGCTATCGGGCAGGTAGCCGAGCAGGGGACCGCCGGGTACGCGATCGCAGCCCTGACTTTGGCCTTCTTGTCAGGTGGGTTTCTGGTGCTCTTGGGCGTTTTGCGCCTTGGCTTTCTTGCGAACTTCCTGAGCCATCCAGTTATCGCGGGGTTCATCACCGCTTCGGGCATTCTGATCGCCACAAGTCAGTTAAAACACATCCTCGGTGTCAGCGCCCACGGCCATACGCTGCCCGAGATGTTGGCTTCGATCTTTGCCCATCTGAATGAGGTCAATTGGATCACGGTGGTTCTTGGCGTTAGTGCCGCGGGGTTTCTCTTCTGGGTGCGGGGCAATCTCAAACCGCTACTGAAGCGGCTTGGCACCGGGCCGTTGCTCACCGATCTTCTGGCCAAGGGCGGCCCGGTTTTTGCCGTGGTCGCAACCACATTGGCTGTGTGGGGGTTTGGTTTGGCCGAACAGGGTGTAAAGATCGTTGGTAACGTGCCGCAGAGCCTGCCTCCGCTCACTATGCCGGGACTGACGGGCGAACTCGTCGGCGCGCTTTTGGTCCCCGCCATTCTGATTTCGATCATCGGATTTGTCGAAAGCGTCTCTGTGGCGCAGACGCTCGCCGCCAAGAAACGTCAGCGCATCGATCCAGATCAGGAACTCATTGGCTTGGGGGCTGCCAACCTCGGGGCTGCCTTTACTGGTGGTTTCCCTGTGACAGGCGGTTTTTCTCGCTCCGTCGTGAACTTCGACGCAGGTGCCGAGACGCCAGCAGCAGGCATCTACACGGCCATCGGCCTTGCCATCGCCGCCGTAGCGCTCACGCCCTTGGTTTACTTTCTGCCGAATGCGACTTTGGCAGCGACCATCATCGTTGCGGTGCTTTCTCTCGTGGACCTGTCGATCCTCAAGAAGACATGGGGTTATTCTCGCGCCGACTTCATTGCCGTGGCTGCCACGATCCTTCTGACACTTGGTATGGGAGTCGAAGTCGGCGTGGCAAGCGGGGTGATTATTTCAGTCCTTCTGCATCTTTACAAAACGTCCCGGCCTCACGTGGCCGAAGTCGGTCTTGTCCCCGGGTCTCAGCATTTCCGCAACATCCATCGGCATGACGTCGAGACCGTTCCGTCGCTAGTGACCTTGCGCGTGGATGAAAGTCTTTACTTCGTGAACGCCCGTTTCCTCGAGGATCTGATCCAATCCCGCGTCATGGATGGAAGTGAGCTTCGGCATGTCGTTTTGATGTTTTCTGCTGTTAACGAGGTTGATTATTCTGCGCTTGAGAGCCTCAAGGAGATCAACTCCCGCCTTAGAGATATGGGCATCTGCCTACACCTGTCAGAGGTAAAGGGACCTGTAATGGATCGATTGCGTCGCTCAAATCTCCTTGATGTTCTGAATGGTGAGATATTCCTGTCGCAATTCGATGCTTGGAATAGAATTGGTTCGCCATCCGGTTTTCCGAGAGTCGCAGAGTAGGGCCTTTTCAAACCCTGGCGGCGACTTCAGTGCGCCATGAATATTGGTACCGTCACTTGCTCAATAAGCGTACGACTTGTCCCGCCAAAAACCGCTTGGCGAAGCCTCGAATGACCGTATGCACCCGCAACGACCAGATCAGCACCTATTTCTTTCGCATGGTCCAATATGCAAGATCCTACTTCGCGTCCTCCAGTCGGTAGCTGGGTCAAGGTAACTTCACAGTCGTGATGGCTTAACCACGCAGCTGCTTCACGTCCTGGTTCAATCGTTCCGCCGTTAGCAGTTGAGGGCGCATCAAATCCCACAATGTGCACATGTCCTGAGTTCTTAAGATATGGCAAAGCCAGATGAGCAGCGCGAGCGCTCGCGAGGCTATCGTTCCACGCCAAAAGGACAGTGTCATGGGCCATGTCCAACGAACCATTGACGACAGCAGGAACTGGCGACTCAAATAGGACGCCATGCAAAAACTCTGTAAGCGTCCGTTGAACCCGACCTAACGAGGCCATTCAGGGTGCGCTAAGTGTCCATTAAAATAAGTGGACACTAAGAGGCGGGTTTATGGTTAAGCGACGGAAGCGTCGGAGCTGGTCGGATGACGAGAAGCGGGAGATTTGCCAGCAGACGACGGTGGCTGGCGTTTCGGTTGCACAGGTTGCGCGCCGATATGCGATGAACGCAAACATGATCCATACTTGGCTGAAGGACCCGCGCTTCGCGCCGGTTTCGGAAGACCCGGTTGAAGATCCCCTATTCTTGCCTGTCGAGATTGATGGCAGCACCGTCGACGAACCGACTTGCCAGGAATTTCCTCCGCTGCAGGCATTGACACCTGTTTCCGCCAGCCGCGTCGACATCACTTTGTCGGATGGGCGGCGCATCCTGATCGAAGGTCCGACCGCGCTGGCCGCTGTCGTCAGCCTTGTGCAGGGTCTGGCGGTTTGATCCCGGTCCCGAGCAATACGCGGGTCTGGTTGGCGGCGGGCGTCACTGATATGCGGCGCGGTTTCAATACGCTGGCGTCACAAGCCGAGAAGGTTCTGGAGCTGGACCCGTATTCCGGACACTTGTTCGTGTTCCGGGGGCGACGGGGTGATCTGTTGAAGATCATCTGGTGGGACGCGCAGGGCGCGTGCCTGTTTAGCAAACGGTTGGAGAAGGGCCGGTTTGTCTGGCCCGCTGCAAAGGATGGTAAGGTCAGCGTGACGGCTGCACAGCTATCGATGCTGCTGGAAGGCATTGATTGGCGGATGCCGCAAAAGACATGGCGACCTCTGAAGGTCGGATAGAGTAGTAAATACAGTATCTTGAGTGCTTTTAGGATCCACGTTTTGTCCCTGATCCGGTATAGGATCGGCGATGCTGAAGGATCTTAATATCACGCCCGATGATCCCGCCGAGCTGCGGGCTGTGAACCGTCTCCTGGCGGATGAGGTGAAGGCCCTAAGCCTTAAGATTGCACAGCTTCAACATCAACTGCATGGCCACAATCGGCATCGGTTCGGATCAAAGTCGGAGGGCCTGGATCAGCTCAACCTGACCTTCGAAGAAGATGAGGCGATTGCCGAGGCGGCGGACGAACGGGCAAAACCAACAAGGCTGCCCGAAGACAAGACACCGCGCCAGCACAGCCGCAAACCGTTGCCAGATCACCTCGACCGGCATGACGAGGTTCTGTCTCCGGGCGAGGACTGCACCCGGTGTGGTGGCAAGTTGAAGACGCTTGGCGAGGATGTGACAGAAGAACTCGAGTATGTGCCAGGACGCTTCGTCGTGAACCGGATCGTGCGACCTCGCAAAGCCTGTTCGGGTTGTGAAGCGATTATGCAATCTCCACTACCATCGCGCCCGATTGAACGAGGGCGGCCCGGTCCGGGCTTGTTGGCGCATGTGCTTGTCTCGAAGTATGCCGACCATCTTCCGCTCTATCGTCAAAGCCAAATCTATGCCCGCGAAGGGATTGATCTGGACCGCTCGACCATGGCGGATTGGGTTGGACGATCAACAGCGCTACTGGAACCACTGGCCGACGAGATCGGAAGGATTGTCCGGCGCGGGAACGCGCTCTTTGCCGACGATACGCCCGTCAAAATGCTGGCCCCCGGCAACAAGAAGACCAAAACGGCGCGCGTCTGGACTTATGTGCGCGATGAGCGGCCCTGGTCGGGGTCATCACCGCCCTGCGCCTGGTATCAGTTCACCATCGACCGCAAGGGCGAACATCCGGTCAGCCACCTCGCAGGCTACAAGAGTTGGGTCCATGCAGATGGCTACTCCGGCTTCAATGGCCTGTTCGGCGAGGACAAAGCCCATGAGATGGCCTGCATGGCCCATGTCAGGCGCAAGTTTGTCGACGTCTTCGCATCTCAGGGCAACGCCATCGCCGAAGAAGCCATCCGCCGGATTGCTGAGCTTTACCCTATCGAGAAAGAGATCAGGGGCATGGCCCCCGAAGACCGCGCTGCCATCCGGCAGGCCAGGGCAAAACCGATCTTTGATGGTTTGGAAGAATGGTTGCAGACACAATTGCCCAAAATCTCGGGAAAGTCGCCACTCGCGCAGGCCATCCGCTACGCCTTGGGCCGAATGCCAAAAGCACGCCCATACCTTGAGCACGGCCATCTGGAATTGGATAACAACACCGCCGAGCGCGCCGTTAAACCCGTCGCCATCGGACGCAAAAACTGGATGTTCTCAGGCTCCGAAGGCGGTGGCAAAGCCATGGCTATCGCTTATACCCTGATCGAAACGGCCAAGCTCAACTGTGTTGACCCTCAGGCCTGGCTGACCTGGGTCCTCGGTCAAATCGCCGACCACAAGATCACACGCCTCGACGAGCTCCTCCCCTGGCGTTACGCTGCAACGGCAGCGTAACAGGGCATGTGCTGGACCGACAGGTCGGGTTCAACGGACGGGCACATTGATCCGTGCCCATTCCACCGTACTTCTTCTTCCAGCGATAGAATGTCTGTTCGGTCACGCCAATCTGCCGGATCGCATCCAGACACGGCATCCCTTGCCCCGTCAGAACCTCAACCTGCCGCAACTTCGTGACAATCTCTTCCGGCCTTGGTCGCTTGTTGGCCATGTGTTTCCTCCGTTTTCCTAAACATAGCGGAGGACCACTTCAGTGGGGAAAGACCAGGTGCTCAGAGCTGCCCGGGTCTGCCGCTGCCCGGTCAATTGCCTGCCGTGAGGGAGCGGCGGAAGAGGATCAGGCTGGAGATCAGGAAGAGTGAGCCGAGACCGGCGATGGCAAGAAACTCTGGCCATACCACGTCGATGCCCGCGCCGCGGAAGGCGATGGCCTGGCCGAATTCGATGTAGTGGCGCGAGGGCAAGAACCAGGTGATGGGCTGGATGAATTCGGGCTGGCTTTCGATGGGAGAGGTGCCGCCGGAGAGCATCTGCATCGGGAAGATGCAGATGATAGCCAGAAGGGCAAACTGCGCCATAGAGCGTGACACCGTGCCAAGGAAGACCCCGATTGCCGAGGCGGCAAAAAGGTAGATGACGGTGCCAAACCCCAAAAGCCAGATCGATCCGGCGATGGGAACGCCGATCCAGCCCCGGACCATCAAGGTCAGCGACAAGACAAAACACACTAGAATAACAAGGCCATTGGCCCAAATCTTGGCCATGGCGATCTGAAACGCGTTGAGCGGCATGACCATCAGATGCTCGATGGTGCCGTGTTCGCGCTCCCGCAGGAGCGCCGCCCCAGTGAGGATGATGATGAGCATCGTGAGCTGGTCGAGCAGAGACACAAGCGCGTCGAACCAGGCCGCGTAGCCCGCCTCGTTAAAGGCCCTGCGCGGCACGAGCTCGACCAATGGCACTTGGGTCTCCTCACCCAAAAAGCGCAGTACTTCGTCCTCGATGATGTTTTGTATGTAGCCGACGCCCAGACTGGCCTGGCGCACGGCTGTGGCATCGGCGTTGACCTGTACCGTGGCCCCGCGCCCCGCGATCAGATCTGCGGAAAACCGGGGCGGGATGACAACAACGAACATGTGATCGCCCGCATCCATCGACGTTTGCATGTCGCGCACACTGATCTCGTCGGGCGCCTGAAAATACGGTGGGTAGAGCGCGGAAAAGAGGCGCCCGGACAGCGCTGAACGGTCTTGATCGACAATGGCGACGGACGCGTTGTTGACCGTCTCGCCGGAAGATTGCGCCTTCATGTTCACCGCCATCGTAAAGGACCAGATGATGAAGACCACCATGATGGTGTCGCGCAGGACGCTGCGCAGCTCTTTGGTGCCAAGCCAGAATACTGTTGAGACCCCGCGCATGCCTCACTTCTCCTGCTTTTTGAGGGCGAGAAGGCCCAACCCGAAGAAGACCGGAAAGAAGGCGGCGAGAGCGAATAGGTCGCCTCGCAACTCGGCCAGCGATAGGCCTTTGGTGAAGCTGCCCACAGAGATTTGCATGAAGTAGGTCGTTGGCCAAAGAGACCCCATTGCCCGCGCCCCACCTTCGAGGGTCGAGACGGGCTGGATTAACCCAGAGAAGCTGATCGTGGGCAGCATTGACAAGATGGCGGCAGCGAAAACGGCGGTAACCTGCGATTTCGTCAAGGTGGAGATCATGAGCCCGTAGCTCGTCGCAGCAAGGGCATAGAAAAAGCCCCCGACGGTGAGCGCCAAAAGGCTTCCCTTGAGGGGAACCTGCAGCACGATCACGACAAGCACATAGAGCATGGCGAAATTGATCATGGCGATCAGCACATAGGGTAGTTGCTTGCCGAGAAGAAATTCTGCGCGGCGGGTGGGGGTCACGTAGAAATTCGTGATCGTGCCGATCTCTTTCTCTCTCGCGATACTGACGGCCATCAGGATGGCAGGGAACATGATAAGGAGCATGGCGGGGATGGAGGGACCCATCGTCATGAGGCTCTCGCTGGTGGGGTTGTATGCCATGCGGGTCTCTTGCGTGACCTCCGCCGTGGCCGAGGGAGCCGCGGCAATCAGGTTGTTCCGGTCTCGCAGAAAGGTGCGATGCACGCCTTCCACGTAGGATTCAATTGTGGCGGCCCGCGAAGGGTTCGCCCCGTCGATTTCAGCCAGAACCTCTACAGGCGTGCCGCGCTGCAGGTCACGGCCAAATCCCGCGGGAATTTCGAGGCCGACAGACAGGCTGCCTTCCTGCATGCGCCGATCCAGGGCCTCTGGCGTTCGTAAACCTCTTATCTCGGTGAAATAATGGGAGCCGACAAAGCTTGCGACGTAGGCGCGGCTCTCGGGGGTCTGGTCAAAATCGACGACGGCGAATGTCACCTCATCGACATCCTGATCAATGCCGAAAGACATGATGAGGAGGAGAATCACGCTGCCTGCGAAAGCGAATACAAGGCGCACTGGGTCGCGCCAGACCTCAGTGAGCTCCCGAAAGGAATAGGCCATCATTCGCGTGGCGCTGAACTGGTGGACGGTAGACCCTCTCTTCGAAACTGCTTCGGGTTCATCCTGTTCTGCTGCCACGATCCCCGTACTGAAAACTGCTGCGTCGCCTGCGCCTGCTTCCTCCGTGTAAAGGATAAACGCGTCTTCGAGCGTTTCGACGCCTTTGGCCGCGACGAGAGCGGCGGGCGTGTCATAGACCATGACCTGACCCGCATGCATGAAAGAGATACGGTCGCACCGCGTGGCTTCGGTCATGAAATGGGTGGAGATGAAGATCGTGACGCCGTCCTCACGGGAAAGCTTGATCAAGAGCTCCCAGAATTGGTCACGTGCCACGGGATCAACACCGGAAGTAGGTTCGTCGAGTATCAGAATCTCTGGCTCGTGCACGATGGCCACGGCAAGTGACAGCCGCTGTCGGATGCCTAGGGGCAGGGCGGAGGCGCGGGAATGGGCGTGGGCTTCCAGCCCGAACTGCGCGAGCAACGTCTCGGTTCGCGCCTTCACCTGGGCCGCGCTCAGGTGAAAGAGGCGTCCATGCAAGGTAAGGTTTTCGTGCACGGTTAGCTCGCCATAGAGCGAGAATGACTGCGACATGAATCCAACGCGCCGGCGCATGGTCATGTCGGCGGCATTGACGGGATGCCCAAAAACCGCCGCGTCGCCTTCGCTGGGCTGTAAGAGACCGGTGAGCATCTTCATGGTCGTGGTCTTGCCGCAGCCGTTCGAGCCGAGAAAACCAAAAATCTCTCCAGGCTGGATGTCGAAGCTGACATCCCGCACCGCCGTGAAATCACCAAAGCGCTTGGTCAGGCCGCGCGCCGTGATTGCGGGAGGGCCGTCGCCCGGGGCGAAGGGAGGGATGGCGATCTTGGAATGCCTGCCGTTTTCCATGCCGGGGAGCAAACGGACGAAGGCCGTTTCCAGATCCTCCGCGTCGGTGCGATCAAGCAGGTCCCGCGGCGTGCCGGAGGCCAGGACTTGCCCCGCATTCATCGCGATGAGCCAGTCGAACTCATTGGCTTCATCCATGTAAGCGGTGGAGACGAGCACGCTCATGGTCGGGCGTGCGGCGCGGATGCCCTTGATCAGTTCCCAGAATTGTCGGCGGGAGAGCGGGTCAACGCCGGTGGTGGGTTCATCAAGGATCAGGAAATCCGGGTCATGGATCAGCGCGCAGCACAGGCCGAGCTTTTGCTTCATGCCGCCAGAGAGCTTGCCTGCGGGGCGGTCGAGGAAGGGGTGGAGGCCCGTTGCCTCGGTCAGCCGCTCGATCCGGGCGCGCCTTTCGGCTCGGGATTGCCCGAAGAGCTGCCCGAAAAACTCCAGGTTCTCGGCGACGCTGAGCTCTGCATAGAGGTTTTTGCCGAGCCCCTGGGGCATGAAAGCAATGCGGGGTCCAATGCGTTCACGATGCCGCCGGTCGGCAATGTCGCCGCCAAGCACCATCGCCTGCCCCGATTGCAGGATCCGGGCGCCTGCAATGACACCTAGGAGTGTTGATTTGCCGACGCCGTCGGGGCCTAAGAGCCCCACCATTTGGCCCGCTGGAACATCCGCGGTGAGCCCATCGAGCGCGTTCACGGACCCGTAGCTGTGGCGGATGTCGGCGATGGCGGCGACGTTGTCTGCTGCGCGCGCGGCCATCCTATCCGCTTTCAGCGACAGGGGCGTTGAGCAAGTCGATGATCTCGGCGGGCGGCACGAGCTGTTCGGGCCAGGGCAGCTCTTCGCCGCCTTCGAGCTTTACATAGGCCACGCCGCGAATTCCCGTCAGGACCCGCTCAATACGCGCTTCGACGAGGGCCTGAGGCACGCGGACGCGAACGCGGAACATCAAGTTGTCACGCTCATCGCGCACCTCCACGGAGCGCGGTGTGAACTGGCTTTCGGGGGAGACGAAGCTAACCGTGGCAGGCGCGGCGAGATCCTCAAAGATGTCGAGGACGATTCTCGCCTCGCTGCCGATGGCGATCTGATGTGCTTCGGTCGAGGGGAGAAAGAACTCCATGTAGACGTCGCTCAGATCAACCACGACGAGCGCAGTTGCGCCGGAGCCGATCACCTCTCCGGGTTCCGCAAGGCGGTAGAGCACGCGCCCCTGGACGGTCGAGACAAGCTGAGAGTCTTCGATTTGGGTTGTGATCTCCTGAAGCTGGGCCACGGCCGCGTCGACCGTCCGCCGCGCTGCCGTCTCATTCGCCTGGGCGGAGGTGAAGGTTGCCTCCGCGACGCGCGCCTCGCTAATCCGAGAGTCGAGCTGTTCCTGGCTCATGACCCGGCGCTCGACGAGTTCCTCGGCGCGCACGAGTTCCTGCTGGGCGAATATCAGGAGGGCCTCAGCCTGGGCGACCATGGCAACCGAGGCCGCCACGTCGCTTTCAGCGCGCGCGATATCGGCCTCGGCGCGGGCGAGCTGCGCTTCGAGTTGGCGTTTGTCCATTTGAACGAGCAGGTCGCCAGGCATCACCATATCGCCCTCGCGCACCAATACCTCGGCCACGCGCCCGCCGGTTTTGGCAGCGATGTCGACCTGCACGGCTTCGATCTGGCCGTTACCGAACGCGATGTGATCCGGGAGCCTGTTTCGCTGCGCCTCCCACTGTGAATATCCGAAGAATCCTACCCCGACCGCGACAATCAGAAGGAGGGTTATGCGAATCCACATGCTACATTCCTTGAAGGTGTAATTGCATCTGACCCGCGCCCGGCGGTGCGAGATTGATCAAAGTCAAACGTGCACAAAACTCTTTGTAAACCGTTTCTTGCTGCCGCAAGTCGGATGAGAAAAAGACAATGTCGCATGTTCGAGCCACTTGAGCGACACCTTGTTGTATATCTGCTTCCGCGGCGAAGAGTGGAACGACATCTCCAGAGACACTTTCGGCTGCGAGCAACTTTTCGATAGCGTTGGCGCGGTCTTTCAGGCCGGTTTGAGCAGACTTCAAAGTCTCTGACCAAGCATCTGGGACTGAAATGCCACCGTACGGCAATGCGCCATAGGCGCCAATTGGGAGCGTCGGAAACTCGCCATGAAGCAGCACAGCAATGTGCGCGCCATGTTTTGCGCCGTCCTGAGCGGCCGTTTGAATTGCCTGATCCGGCGTGCTGACATCCACACAGAAGAGCGCAGTCGAATTTTGCATAGCAGTCGTCCTTTCATCTTTGATGAACAGGATTCCGCACCTTCGCCTGTATCGTTCTGACAAATATCAATTCCGCGAAGTGACGTTTTGCGAAGGTCGGTCAACCTGGTTTGGAAACTGAGCATGAGCGAACGTGATCCCTATAAGACACTCGGCGTTTCGCGCACAGCCAGCGACAGCGAGATCAAACGCGCGTATCGCAAACTCGCAAGAGAATTCCATCCTGATGTCAATCCCGGAGCCCAGGCAGAGCGACGGTTTAAAGATATCAACGACGCTTATGATGTTCTGAAAGACCCCGAGAAAAGAGCAGAGTTTGACTCCGCGGGTCAACGTCGCAACGGCGCGACACAGTCGTCCGATTGGGCCGGTGGCTTTGCTTTCTCAGATCATGCTGGCCGAAAGGGTGATCCCTTTGCCGACATCTTCGAAGCATTTGGACGGCGGGGCCCAGACCCTAGAGCGCAAGGACAAGGAATGTTCACGGCGGATCAGCACGTTCGCTTAAGTATATCACTTGAAGACGCAGTGCGTGGTGCAACACAAGAGATCGTTCTCCAACAGCCAAGGATCGATGCCAATGGGAACGTCGTCCTGCAGGATCGGCGGGTGGTCGTAACGGTTCCGAAGGGCGTGGCACCCGGTCAATTTTTGCGCCTGCACGGTCAGGGGTTATTGACTCAAGAGGGAGCGCGGCCCGGAGACCTCTTTGTCGAAATCGTTTTTCAACCGCATCCGGTGTTCCGATTAGATGGCAGCAACTTATTGATGGATTTACCGGTAACCCCTTGGGAGGCCGCATTGGGTACGGAACTCGTGTTGCCCACACCGGGTGGCTCCGTGAATCTCAAAGTGCCGGCCAACGCGAAGTCTGGCCAGAAACTTCGGTTGAAAGAACGCGGGTTGCCGACATCTCCGCCGGGGCATCTGTTCGTGGTTTTGCAAATCGTGAACCCGGAGGCGACATCGGCTGAGGCAAAGGCTTTCTTTGAGAAGATGGCCGGGGCCTTCGACTTTGACCCACGTGTAGATTTCCATAGGTGAGCTATGACGAATGGTGATCATGAAATTCTCCACACGCTGAGCGTAGCCGACCTTTGCCGGGTATGCTGCGTGGACCGTTCGATTATCGTATCGCTGGTCGAATTTGGCGTTTTGACACCCAAAGGGAAATCGGAAGCTGACTGGGCGTTTGATCAAGTTGCAATTCAACGCGCTGTACGTGCATGCAGACTAGGACGCGATCTAGGCGTAAACACCGCAGGGATCGCTCTTGTGCTGGACTTGTTGGAGGAGAGATCCAGGCTATTGGGTCAGATTCAAGTGCTCTCGAGACGCGAATTCTAACGCTTCAACCGGTCAAGTGCCTTGCGGTAGTAGGTCTTGTTGAGATGGATGAACTGCTCAAGCGGACGGCTGAGAACGCCCACAGCGCGGTAGCGGACATAGAGAAATCCCACCAAGCTGGCGAAAACCGCACCGACCC
>JBCCYF010000131.1:0-12939 GCA_039190275.1 Pseudomonadota bacterium
CGCGGCGGGATTCTGGATATTGAACTTTTGTTGCAGGCCGGGCGGCTTCTGACGCCGTCGGTGACGGCGGTAGCGCCGCTGTCCATGGTGGCCGAGCTGCAGGTGGCAGGTTGGATCACCGCCGCGCAGAGCGCGGCACTGGCGGATCACCTGGGGCGGCTGCTGGCCGTGCAGCAGGTGACGCGCCTGGCGCTGGATGGCGCCTATGACCCGGAACGGGGCGGTCCCGGTCTGGCGGCACTGTTGGCCGATGTCACTGGTTTTGGCGATATTGACGCGCTTGAGCGGGCTCTGATCAGCGGTCGGGACCGGGCGGCCAGCATTGTGGAATCCGTGCTGCGGGATGATCAGACATGACCCTTCCGATCGTGTTTCATCCCGACTACATGGCGCCACTTCGGCCTGGCCACCGCTTCCCGATGTCAAAATACGGGTATTTACGCGAGGCGCTCATTGGGCGCGGGTTGCTGCCCTCGCGCGGCGGCTATATTGCGCCGGCTCCGGCGGGGTTCGCCCAGATCGCGGCGGTTCATGACCCAAGCTATGTTGACCGCGTATTCACACAGACCCTGACCCGGGATGAGGTTCGGACAATCGGTCTGCCGGATACCGTGGCGGTCACACGCCGCGCCCGTTTGTCGGCGGCGGGCACCACGTTGGCGGCGCGGCTGGCGCTGGAACACGGTTTGGCCTGCAATGCTGCCGGTGGATCGCACCACGCCGGACCGCAGGGCGGGGCGGGGTACTGTGTCTTCAATGATGTCGCCGTCGCTGCCCGCGCGCTTCTGGAGGAGGGTCAGGTGGCGCGGATCCTGATCGTTGACGTCGATGTGCATCAGGGCGATGGCACGGCACGCATCTTTCAGGACAGCAGCGAGGTCTATACCCTTTCGGTCCATGCGGGTCGGAACTATCCGGCCCGCAAGGCCCGTTCGACCGACGATGTCGCGCTGCCGGACGGTGTTGCGGATGCGGCGTATATCGGGGCGCTGCGTGGCGCGCTCGATCGCGCGTTGGACCAGTTTACGCCGGATATTGCCTTTGTGAACGCCGGCGTGGACCCCTATGTGGAGGATCGCCTCGGTCGTTTGGCCCTGACAGAGGCGGGGTTGCGCGCACGGGATCGCCTGGTCCTCAGAAGCCTTCGCGGTGCCGGTATCCCGACCGTCAGCGTTCTTGGCGGCGGATACGACAGTGATGTCGCTGCCCTGGGTGCACGCCACGCTATTTTCTTTGAAGAGGCGGCACGTATATTCTGACGCTTGCCATACCACGCGTCGAAGCTATGGTCGCCCGAAATCGAAAGGAAACCGATGGACAAGGGCAATTTGGCGATTGATCCGCGTGGTCTGCTGTTTGAGGCCTATCGGATGGAGGAGGTTACCGGGCCGGACTGCCGTACCATATTTATGGACTGGGCGCTGGGGCTGCCCGCGGGCGAAGATCCGATTGCGGCGATCCAGCTTGCATTGGATACATATGCTCCTGCTGCGCCGGATCACCCGATGACCGCTGTTTTGCAAGAGGGGTTGGCGCACCCCCCAAAACGAAGGCGCCGTGGTGGCGCCGGCGCCAGACCACGATCTTAGGGCTGCTATCCGGTTAACGTTTTTCGGCGCCGGCTCATCCGCACCCCAAGGTCAGGCGGGCTGGTTGGCCTCGCGGATTTTCTCGGCAGCGGTCTTGTCATATGTGACACCGGCCTTGTCGAACATGTCGTCCAACTCACCCGAAAGCGTCATTTCGATGACAATATCACACCCGCCCACAAACTCGCCCTTGACGTAGAGCTGCGGGATTGTCGGCCAATCGGAAAAGCTCTTGATGCCCTCGCGGACGGCATCATCTTCGAGAACGTTCACGTCCTTGTAGGGCACACCCATGTAGTTCAGCACCCCCGCCACCTTGGACGAAAAGCCGCATTGGGGCATGTGGCTGGTCCCCTTCATGAACAGAACTACGTCATTTTCGTTTACGTCGCCCTTGATCTGATCGTGCGCCGGATTGCTCATGACCGCATCCCTTCTTTGTTGCTGACGCGCGACTTATTTATCCTTGTCCGCGTCGGACTCGTTTTGTGAATCTGATTTGCCTTCGGAAGTATCCGTCTCGGTTTGACCGTCTTCTGCGGCGCCCTCAGGATTGTTTTTCGGCAGTACCACCTTTGGCGCCTTGGGCCAATGGCGTTTGCGCAGGCGCTTGACCATCACCAGGTAAAAAATCACTCCGGCAACGCCCACCAGAAGGGCCTGCAGCCACGGCGACATTATGATGCCTCCGGCGGGCGTGTGGTCAGTGCCAGCGCATGCAGCTCACCCGCCGGTCCGTCCATCTTGCCTTTCAGCGCCGCGTAAACCAGTTGATGCTGTTTGACCCGGCTCAGGCCCTCGAATTCGCGCGCGACGACGGTGGCCGCATAATGATTGCCGTCACCGGCGAGATCCTTGATCTCGACACTCGCAGTTGGAAAGGCTTCCTGGATCATGCGCTCTATCTCGATCGCTTCCATCGCCATACGCGTCTTCTCCTTTGACGGTGTGTAGAGGAAATTAGGTCGCGACGTCTGAACGCGCAAGCTTGGTTTAGGAAACAATTGCCGGAATTGGCTGTGCATGGAGCGCGCGCAGCGCGTCCAATGGGCGTCCTTCGCCTGCAATCTGAACATGGTTTCCTGCAAATTCCCCGACCTGGGTTAATCCTGTTCCATGCGTTGCGGCAATGTCGATGGCGTGGTTCACGGCATTTGGTGACACCGCAACGATGTATCTGCCCTGATCCTCGCCGAACAAAACGGCAAGCTTATGGCCCTTCAGCGATAGGCCGATGTCCGAATTCAGCGCTATTTCAACCGCGGCGAGCGCCAAACCGCCGTCCGAGACATCATGTGCCGCATGCAGCAGGCCAGCCGCGTGCAGCGCAAGAACTGTGGCGCCGGCGGCCCGTTCCGCCTCCAGGTCCACCACAGGCGCGTCGCCACCGGGATCCCCCATGACCTCCACCGCAAAAGCAGATGCTCCCAGATGTGTACCCTCGGCGCCCACTAACAGCAGGATATCGCCCTCCTGAGCCCGGGTCCCGATCAGCGCGTCAGGTGTCTTGATCAATCCGACCGCGCCGATGGTCGGTGTCGGCAGGATCGGTCGGCCATCGGTTTCATTGTAAAGGCTGACATTGCCGGACACGACGGGTGTTCCCAGCGCCGCGCAAGCCGCGCCGATGCCCTGGATACAGCCGACAAGCTGGCCCATGATATCTGGCTTCTCGGGGTTCCCGAAATTCAGGTTGTCGGTGACGGCAAGCGGTGTCGCGCCGGTAGCGATCAGGTTACGATAGGCCTCGGCCACCGCCTGCTTTCCGCCCTCAACCGGGTTGGCCCGGCAGTATCGCGGAGTGACATCCGAGGTAAACGCGAGCGACTTTTGCGTGCCGTGGACCCGCACAACGCCAGCACTTGCGCCAGGCGGGCGCCGGGTATCTGCACCGACGCTGCTGTCATACTGTTCCCAGACCCAGGTGCGCGCCCCGTAGTTCACGCTGTTCAGCAGGGTTTCCAGCGCACGCATGGGCGAAATGTCGGGCACCGGGCCCAGCGGTACCGGGGCGGGGCTCTGGGTCCAGGGCCGGTCATACTCGGGGGCCTCGCCCGAAAGGGCCTTGAGCGGCAGGTCGGCCATGACCTCCCCGTTCAGGCAGACCAGAAACCGGTCTTCGTCGATTGTTTCCCCCACCACGGCGAAATCCAGATCCCATTTTTCGAACACAGCCGCGGCCTCGGCCTCCCGGTCTGGGTCCAGGACCATCAGCATACGCTCCTGGCTTTCGCTCAGCATCATCTCATACGCGGTCATGTTCTCTTCGCGAACCGGGACATGTTCCAGATCCAGGCGCACGCCCAGATTGCCCTTGTCGCCCATTTCAACAGCCGAGCAGGTCAGCCCGGCGGCGCCCATGTCCTGAATGCTGATCACAGCGCCGGTCGCCATCAACTCCAGACAGGCCTCCATCAGCCGTTTCTCGGTAAACGGATCCCCGACCTGAACGGTCGGACGCTTCTGATCAATCGTTTCGTCGAACTCGGCTGACGCCATGGTGGCGCCGCCAACTCCGTCGCGACCGGTCTTGGCACCCAGGTACACGACCGGTCGCCCCACGCCGCTGGCGGCGGAGTAGAAGATCTTGTCCGCGTCGGCGATCCCGGCCGCGAAGGCGTTGACAAGACAGTTGCCGTCATATGCGGGGTCAAAGCGCAGCTCGCCACCCACGGTGGGCACGCCAAAGCAATTTCCATAGCTGCCGATTCCCGCCACGACACCGGCAAGCAACGAAGCCGTCTTGGGGTGATCCGGACGGCCAAAGCTCAGCGCGTTCATGGCTGCGACCGGCCGAGCGCCCATGGTGAACACATCGCGCAGGATCCCGCCGACACCGGTGGCGGCCCCCTGAAACGGTTCGATGTAACTGGGGTGATTATGGCTTTCCATCTTGAACACCACCGCCTGTCCATCGCCGATATCGACAACGCCAGCATTCTCGCCGGGCCCGCAGATCACCGAAGGCCCGTCTGTGGGCAGGGTGCGCAGCCATCGTTTGGAGGATTTGTACGAGCAATGCTCATTCCACATGGCCGAGATGATCCCGAGCTCGGTAAATCGTGGCGGTCGGTTCAAAAGGCGCAGGATGCGGGCGTACTCTTCCTCGTTTAATCCGTGTGCCGCGACCAATGCGTCAGTTATTTCGGGCTCCATGGACCGCCGCTCCGCCTTGTGTTTCCTGCGCTCCCCTACCGTGCGGTGACAGGGGAGCGCAAGCGTGCTTGCGCCCCGTATCGGCGGCAAATTCCCCTTTGAAACAAAGGCGTTTCTTGAATGTGTGGCAATTTGGCAAAAAAAAGGCCGAGCATTACGCTCGGCCCAAGTCCAACAGGGAGGTGAAGATGCTATGCACCTTCGCGAGTATATCTATTTGTGAACCTTGGCCATTTCAAGGCAGGTTGCGTCCCATGGTGTGCATAGCCGCCATTTGCACAGCGCATAGCTGCAATAAAGTCACATGAACTGTGATGTTGCTGCTGTACGTGCTTCGGCACCGGCGCCATGTTGTTTCTTGTACGCAGCAATCTCGTCAATCATGAAATCCCGGAACGCGGCAACCCGTTTTGACTGCCGCAATTCCTCGGGATAGGCCAGATACACAGGGATCGGGTTGCTCATCTCGGCGGGCAGGACATTCACCATTTGCGGGAAGTCGTTGATGACATAATTGGGCAAGGCACCAATTCCAAGACCGTTCAGGACGCCCTGAAGAATACCGAAATAATTGTTCACCGTAAGGTGGCTGGCCCGGTCGGCGCTCAGATATGGGGCAATCCAACTCATGCCGGCGCTGACCTGACGGCTGCTTTGGCTTTGCGTGATGATCCGATGGGCGTTCAGATCCTCCTTTGTGTGCGGCGCGCCGTGAAACTCCAGATATTCGCGGCTGGCATAAAACTTGATGGTCACATCCATAAGACGGCGGCGGACCAGATCGGCCTGGCTGGGCTCTTTCATTCGGATGGCGACATCGGCCTCGCGCATCGGCAGGTCCAGGACCCGCTCCTCAAGGATCAGGTCGATCTTGAGGCTCGGGTACCGCTGATACAGGCGGCCCAACCGTGGCGCCAGCCACAGGGTTCCAAAGCCGGTGGTCGTTGTGACTCGCAACTCGCCATAAATGGCGTCCGAACTGTCGCGGATCCGTGCTTCGGCCGCCTCCAACCGCTTGCGGATCGATCGTGTGGCATCAAAGAGAAGCTCACCCTGCTCGGTCAGGATCAGGCCGCGGGCGTGCCGATGGAACAGGGTAACGTTCAGACTTTCCTCCAACGCGCGGATCTGCCGGCTGACCGCAGATTGGCTCAGGTGCAGGGTGTCGCCCGCATGCGTCAGCGATCCGGCGTCGGCTACTGCATGGAAGATCCGCAATTTGTCCCAGTCCATTCCCGGCATAATTTTCCCCCATTGCCGCGAAACATCGTCATTTCAACCGGCGGCTTTTTGGTGTCATATTGCTGCAGGGGGCGGCAAGGGAAAGTTTTCTGTCTTTTCCACGCCGATGCGCGGCCAGCGGCCAAAAACGCTTTGTGGGTCAATAAGGCTGACCTATACTAAGGCTGCCAAGACAAACCCGCCAAGACAGGGGAGTATCTGATGGAGTTGCTGCCAGTTTCGCTCAAGGACCGTTATGACCTGACCAAGACGCAGGTGCTCTTAAGCGGCACACAGGCTCTGGTACGGCTTCCAATGATGCAGAAACTGCGGGACAAGGCGTCAGGTCATGATACGGCCGGGTACATCACAGGGTACCGCGGCTCGCCCCTGGGTGGCGTTGACCTTAACATGTCCCGTGCCAACGCCGAACTCAGTGCGCACGACATAACATTCAACCCGGGGCTGAACGAGGACCTTGCCGCCACCGCACTCTGGGGCACGCAACAGGCGCAGTTGAGGGGGGAGGGGACGCATGACGGTGTATTTGGCATGTGGTATGCCAAAGGCCCGGGGGTAGATCGGTCCGGGGATGTGTTCCGGCATGCGAACATGGCCGGAACGGCCGACTTGGGCGGCGTCATAGCCTGTATGGGAGATGATCACACCGGCGAAAGCTCGACGGTATTGCATCATTCGGAGTTTGCCTTCGTCGATGCGCTGATGCCGGTACTCAGTCCCGCGGGCGTGCAGGAGGTGCTGGACTACGGTGTGCTCGGTTGGGCGCTCAGCCGCTTCTCGGGCTGTTGGGTCGGACTGAAGTGCGTCAAGGATACCATCGAAGTGTCCGAAGTTGTCAACGGCGATCCGCATCGCCTGACCGTGGTGACACCGACCGAATTCGAGATGCCTGAAGATGGTCTGAACATTCGTCTGATCGACACGCCGGTCGCGCAGGAGGCGCGGCTCCACGATTACAAGAGGTTCGCCGCAGAAGCCTTTGGCCGGGCGAACAAAATTGACAAAAGGGTACATGGCGACAAGGGTGCGCGTATCGGCATCGTTTCGTCCGGAAAGTCCTGGCTTGATACGGCGCATGCGCTTGACCTTCTGGGTCTTGATGCGGGCGCGATGCGCGCTTTGGGGATCACCACCTACAAAGTTGGCATGGTCTGGCCGCTGGACACGCTTTCTTTTTGCGAGTGGGCACAGGACCTGGATCTGATCATCGTTGTCGAAGAAAAGCGCAAACTGATCGAAGTGCAGATCAAGGAAGCGATATTCAATGACCGGCGCGGACGCCGGGTCATCGGCTGGAAGGATGAGGAGGGCCGTACCGTATTCACTGTCAAGGAGGCCCTTGATCCGGTGAAGATAGCCCAGAAACTTGGCGGTCTGCTGGCAGCCGAGGGGATTGAGCCGGAAGCCACCCGGGCGGCACGTGCCCGGATCGATGCCGCCCTGACCATCGACAATACGCCTGCGCTGGCCGAGCGCCAGCCGTGGTTCTGTTCGGGGTGTCCGCACAACAGCTCGACAAAACTGCCCGAAGGGTCCCGGGCCTATGCCGGTATCGGCTGCCATTACATGGTGCAGTGGATGGACCGCGAGACGACCGGCTTTACCCATATGGGGGGAGAGGGGGCCAACTGGATCGGAGAAGCGCCGTTCTCAAAAAGAAAACATATATTTCAGAACCTTGGCGATGGTACTTATAACCACTCCGGCGTTCAGGCGATCCGTGCGGCGTTGGCCGCCGGGACAACGATCACGTATAAGATCCTCTACAATGATGCGGTGGCGATGACCGGCGGCCAGCCGAACGACGGCAACCTTTCCCCGCAGCAAATCACCGCCGAGCTTCTGGCTATGGGTGTCGGCACGGTCGTTGGGGTGTATGACCCCAAGGAAGATGTGGATCCCAAGAGCTTTCCGGTGCCGATGCGACCGCGATCTGAGTTGATGCAGGTCCAGAAGGAGATGGAGGCCGTTGAGGGTGTATCGGCCATCGTCTACATCCAGACTTGTGCCGCTGAAAAGCGCCGCCGCCGCAAGCGCGGTCTGTTTCCGGATCCAGATCGCCGCGTGTTCATCAACCCGGCGGTTTGCGAAGGCTGTGGGGACTGTGGGGTTCAGTCAAACTGTGTGGCCATCCTGCCGCTGGAAACGCCGATGGGCCGCAAGCGCCAGATCGACCAGTCCGCCTGTAACAAGGATTTTTCGTGCCTCAACGGTTTCTGCCCCTCGTTTGTGACAGTTGAGGGTGGCGTGCTCAACAAATCCGCGGCACAGGATATTGCTATCCCCAAACTTGCCGATCCGGTGCTGCCCGCGATCAAGGGCACCTATAACCTGGTGATAACCGGTGTGGGCGGGACTGGCGTTGTCACGGTCGGCGCTCTTCTCGGGATGGCGGCGCATCTTGAGGGTAAGGGATCCGGTGTGATGGAGATGGCCGGCTTGGCGCAAAAGGGCGGTGCGGTGCACATCCATTGCCGGATCGCCGACACCCCGTCGGACATCAGCGCCGTGCGTGTTGCGGTGGGCGAGGCGGATGCCCTGATCGGCGGCGATTTGGTGGTCTCGGCCGGTCCCAAAACCTTGGCGCTCCTGACCCGGGACAAGACCCGCGCGGTTTTGAACACGCATGAGATCAACACCGGCGCGTTTACAAGGGATACCGAATTCAAACTCCCCACAGACCGATTGATGCTGTCACTGCGCGCGCGGATCGGCGCGGACGCATTGAACGCACTTGATGCGACCGAGGTTGCGCGGCAGGTTCTGGGCGATGCGATTTATGCCAACGTCCTGATGCTGGGCGCCGCCTGGCAGGCCGGGCTGATTCCTTTGTCTGAGGCGGCAATCCTAAAGGCGATTGAGTTGAACGGGGCAGGGGTGGCAGGCAACAGTTCCGCTTTTCAGCTGGGCCGTTGGGCAATTGCAGAGCCAATGGCCGTGTCAGCTTTGCTCAAGCCCGACGAAGACCCGCAGCCAGCAACGCTTCAGGCGCTGACGGATCAGCGTGCGGCACATTTGACCGGTTATCAGTCCAAGCGACTTGCCAAACGGTACCGGACGCTTGTCGCCAAAGCGGGCGAGCGGGACGCAGAATTTGCCCGGGCTGTGGCCCTGGGGTATGCCAAGCTCCTTTCCTATAAGGACGAATACGAAGTTGCACGGTTGCATCATGAGACGCTCGTGACCGCGCTGGGCGACACCTTCGCACGCCACACATCGCTCAAGTTCCATCTCGCGCCGCCCTTTTTGGGTCGCAAGGATGCGCAGGGCCGCCCACGCAAAATCGAGTTTGGGCCCTGGATGATGCGCGCCTTCGGCCTGTTGCGCCGCTTCAAAGTGCTTCGTGGTACCCCTCTTGATCCCTTTGGCTACACCGCGGAACGGCGCATGGAACGAAACCTGATCCGGGAATACGAGGCCGATATGGCGGCCCTCATTGCGGACTGGCCCGAGGCCCATGTGGACATTGCGATCGCGCTCGCTGAGTTGCCACTGCAGATCAGAGGATTTGGCCATGTGAAGCAGGCCAACGCAGAGACGGCCGCAAATCGCCGTGACGAGCTTTTGGCGGGCCTCACGCGTCCACCGCTGGCGGCGGCGGCAGAGTAATAAGGCTCACGTGCACAACTTTCTTTCCAAAACTGTAACAAAACGTACGACTGTGTGACACACCGTTAAGAAATTCCGTGCTACGCTTCCTCAATAGCGTTTCGACTTCGATTAATCGGATCTCGTAACTTTTCGGCGGGTGTGGGGCTCCCGGTACACAGAATTCGATGGAATAGACTGCATATTGATGTCGAAGCGCCTTTGTAAGAGGGAGTTTCGTATATGTCATCTGTGTCTCGAGTGACCCCTGCCCAGCCGACGTACCATCGGGCAGAAAAGCTGTCCGACGCCGCCATTCATATCCTCGGTGTCATTTGGGGTCTGATCGCCGCCGCGGCGATTATCCGATATGCAGCGATCTGGCGCCATGACCCGGTGATCATAATCGGGGCTGTTATCTATGCCGCCTGTCTGATCACTATGCTTACCGCATCGGCTGCGTATCATCTTACCCCGTGGGACGCATGGAAAGACCCGCTGCGTCGCCTCGATCAATCGGCGATTTATGTCAAGATTGCCGGCACCTATACCCCTTTCGCGCTTTTAGCTGGGTCCGGGGCGCTGTTTCTGGTCGGTATGTGGGGCGCGGCCCTTGTTGGTATGATGCTCAAGATCTTTGCCCCGGATCGATATCGGACCCTGGGGCTTTTGTTGTACCTTGGCATGGGTTGGTTTGGTGTTCTGCTGGGCGGTGACCTTCTGAGCAGCCTTACTACAACCGGCTTTTCGCTTATGCTCATTGGCGGGCTGATATACACTGTCGGTGTGATCTTCTTTCTGTGGGAGAGTTTGCCGTTCAGCACGCCGATCTGGCACGCACATGTTTTGGTGGCGACGGTCCTGCTCTACATCGCTGTATTGGTCGAGATTGCGGACTTGCCGATACTTTGAACTCGGATGGTACAGGCGTGCATGCGCCGATTTGTGCCGAATGTGACTTCAGTGCCCGTCGCGTCTTGGGGGAAGAGGCAAAAGGTCTGAGTGCCTCTGTTCGTTCAGCGCCTCCTGATCCACCATATTTGCCTTGGAAAGCCCGTCGCGTCACTGTCCAGCAACACATGCCCCTGCTCGGCGCAGAAATGTGGCACATCCACCGCGGCCGCCGGATCGTCGGTTACCGCTCTTAGGACCTGTCCGGCATCCAGCGCCTCCAGACGCTTGCGGATTTTCAACACCGGCAAGGGACACAACAGCCCGCTTGCATCCAAGTCATCATCCCATGTCATATCAGCGGCCTACCGCCGCCCGTAACACTTGTCCACGCATATGTGAGATGATCCGGGATGACCTGTGGATGCTTTAACGATATGCACAGGGGAGAGTAAGTAGAATGGCTGCAGATGTTCGGAATTGACCTGATTGACGGTTCGCTGATCCTGGCGATGGGCGTTGCGCTTATCGGCGGTGTCCTGAGCTTTCTGTCGCCTTGTGTCCTTCCGATCGTCCCGCCTTACCTCGCCTATATGGCAGGGACGACCGTTCCGAATGTGCAAAACACGCGCGGCATCGATCCCAAGGTCGTGACGGTTGCCCTGTTCTTTGTTCTTGGTCTGTCGACGGTGTTCCTCTTTCTCGGCTTTGCCGCATCGATGATGGGACAGATGCTGCTGCAGTATCAGCGTCAAATGGCGGTTGCGTCCGGCATTGTCATACTGATTTTTGGTCTGCACTTTTTGCGGGTGTTCCGCATTCCGATCCTGGATCGAGAAGCACGGATGGAAGCGGGTGACCGCTCGGGCACATCCTTGGGTGCCTATGTTATGGGGTTGGCCTTTGCATTTGGCTGGACACCCTGCATTGGCCCCGTTCTTGGTATGATCCTGTCGCTCGCAGCGCAGGAAGAAACGGTCAGCCGCGGTGTTCTGATGATGGGCGCCTATGCGGCCGGTCTGGGTATTCCGTTTCTGCTGGCGGCTGTGTTTCTGACCCAGGCGATGGGGACGCTGTCTCGGATCAAACCGCACATGCCCAAGATTGAGCGGGCCACCGGCGGAATGCTGGTTACTGTTGGAGCCATGCTGGTGTTCGGCCTGTTTACCCAGTTCTCCTGGTGGTTGCTTGACACGTTCCCGGCACTTGGACTGGTTGGCTAGCGCGACCCGCCCCTACGTTTGTTCGGCTGCTCCCACCTGAAGCCAGGGATTTCAACGCGTTACGCGCTTCAAGAAATGTGAAACGCATCAGGTCGGCGGTCCCGAGGACATGTATCGATCCAGCACGAAAAGGCGGATCGCACCAGCCAGCCCGCAATTCAACCCGCGGGCCGCATCAATCTCGGCCGCGAGCGCATTGACCGGTTTGCCGTCTTCCCGTGCAATCCCCTGAAACGCCTCCCAGAACGGATCTTCGAGCGAGACAGATGTGCGGTGTCCCTTCAGGGTGAGGGACCTTTTCTGCGGCAATCCGAACCTAGGTTTCATCGTGTTTCCGGTGCGCATCCAGTTTGCGCTGTTCGAGTGCGTTGCGCGCCGACTCAAGGACGGTTGCCGGCGCATTGGATTGTGTGTCGATGGCATTGCGAGCCTCCTGCCGCGCACGCGCCTTTCGAGCGCGACGAAGATTTATGACTTTTGATTGTTTCACAACACCGTCTCCCACCGCCCTAGAGGTGCGCCGCTGTGTCCCGACCTTCGGTGTCTGGTAACGCGAAGAGGCCCGACCGTACTACAGTTTAACCGGTATCTGGTACTATAGTACCCAGTAATGATCTGCTGATTCGATGCACATGTTTCATTGTGCAGTGCAGTTCTAAGGTCATCGACCGCTTTTGCGTTGCACAAAACAGTCTTTGACAGATGGATGCTTTCTCCATCGTAGGGTGTTTCTGAAGAATAGTGGCCTTCTACGGGTGCAGGGGTCTCGTCTTCAAAGCATTCACTGGTGATCACTAACATTGCGGTGCACGGTTGAGGTTGAATTAGGGGTCGCAATTACAATAACCCGGTAAACCACCATTCCTACCGCGAAAATTGAATCCGAGTGCCCTGCTGGCGAAACCGGCGGCTCTCCGCCTAAAGTTGGGCGGTAACGGTGTCAGAGGAAGCCGGATCGCCGGTTTCGCAGCCCCGTCCGAACCGCCTCTGGCGATGTGCGCTGGCGTCATGGATGAAACTATTCAAAACCACAAACCCCGGCGCGCGCGTCGCGGGGCATATCACCGATCTGCGCGGCAGCCTTCAGCTTCAACCCGTTGACCCAAGATCCGCGCCGGATCACCGATATCAGACGCGCCGCGTTGGATAGTCTCGGACATCCGCGTCGGAGTATTGGATGCGGGAGAAATGACACCTATCGCCGGCAGCCCTGTAACCGGATAGCTCACACCGCGCCGTTTCTCAGACCG
>JBCCYF010000132.1:0-12909 GCA_039190275.1 Pseudomonadota bacterium
CACCTGGACCGGCAATGTATCCCCGAGCATCTGGAGCCGAAGGACATTGTGGATGGGACCCTGTTTTTGGCGTCCAAGGCCTCGCGCATGATGACCGGCCAGGCGTTGGTCATAGACGGCGGCGTGGTGGTCACGGGATGAGCAAGGCCAGCTGGATCGCTGTTGACTGGGGCACCAGCAACCTGCGCGCCTGGGCCATGGCCGCGGACGGTTCGGTCCTGGCGCACGCGCGATCCGATCAGGGTATGGCCGGTCTTGCGCCCGGCGTGCATGGGTTTGAACCTGTGCTGATCGGATTGATCGGCGATTGGCTGGGGCATGGCATCACACCGGTTGTTGCATGCGGTATGGTCGGCTCGCGCCAGGGCTGGGTCGAGGCAGGTTATCGTTGCGTTCCGGCCGCACCGTTATCCGTCGACGGGCTGACGCGCGCGACCTGTCATGACAAGCGGATCTCGGTCCATGTGACGGGCGGGATCAGCCAGACGCACCCACCCGACGTTATGCGCGGCGAGGAGACGCAGATCGCCGGTCTTTTGACCCAAACACCAGACTTCAACGGCGTCGTCGCTATGCCGGGGACGCATACCAAATGGGTGCAGGTTGTCGACGGCGAGGTGTTTCACTTTGCCAGTTTCATGACCGGCGAGCTTTATGCGCTGCTGTCCGAAAACTCGGTACTCCGACATTCCGTCGACCCCAAGGGCTTTCAGGAAAAGCCGTTCCTTGAGGCCTTTTCCGATGCCATCTCCCACCCTGAGCGGTTCGCGGCGCGACTGTTCTCGCTGCGTGCACAGCATTTGCTGCAGGGTACCGACCCGCAAGCGGCGGCCGCCACCCTAAGCGGTGCATTGTTGGGCATTGAGATTGCTGCCTCCAAACCCTACTGGCTGGGCCAGGAGATTGCACTGATGTCGAGCGGACGCCATACCGAACGCTACGCAAAAGCGCTGACCGAGGTCGGGGCGTCCTTTGCGCTCTATGAACCTGATGCATGCGTCCTGGACGGATTGCGCGCTGCTTATCTGACCCTGCAATCCGCGAGTGTTGCCTGATGACCCGAAACCTTATCGCGATCCTGCGTGGCATTCACCCGGATGCTGCAGTCGACACCACGGTCGCGATCCTTGAGGCCGGGATTACGTGGATTGAAGTGCCGATGAACTCTCCGCAGCCGCTTGAGAGCATCCGTCGTATGGCAACGGAACTTGAGGGGCGCGGCCAGTTTGGCGCAGGCACGGTTCTGACCGTCGAAGAGGTTGGTCTTGTTGCCGCGTCGGGGGGTAGTTTTGTCGTATCGCCCAACTGCAACACTGACGTGATCCGCGCGACAAAGTCGGCGGGCATGCTCTCGTATCCAGGTGTGTTTAGTCCCACGGAGTGTTTCGCAGCCCTCGACGCGGGGGCCGACGCGCTCAAGATCTTTCCCGCCGAGATGATGGGGGTCGGCGGCCTAAAGGCGGTCAAGGCTGTTTTACCGCCCGATCGCAAGGTCTATGCCGTCGGTGGTGCGGATCCGTCGAACTTCGCAGAGTGGATCGCTGCGGGTGCGGACGGTTTTGGCCTCGGGTCCTATCTGTATAAACCCGGCCGTCCGGCGGCCGAGGTTGGCGCACGTGCGACGGAGTGCGTCACAGCCTATGATGCCGCCCGTGCCTGATCCGGCGCCCACCCTTGGCGTTTGTTACTACCCCGAGCATTGGCCCGAAGAGCAATGGGCCGAAGATGCCGCGCGCATGGTCGCGGCCGGTCTGACATGGGTTCGCATCGGCGAGTTTGCGTGGTCGAGGTTGGAGCCGGTGCCGGGCGACCTGAGATTTGACTGGCTCGACCGCGCGGTTGAAACCCTGGGCGCGGCGGGGCTTCGCATCGTCATGGGGACACCTACCGCAACACCGCCGCGCTGGATGCTCGATGAACACCCCGATATGTTGGCAGTGGATGCAGAGGGTCGACCGCGCAAGTTTGGATCCCGCCGGCACTACTGTTTCAGCCACCGGGGGTATCGTGCGCAATGCGCGCGGATCGTCACCTTGATGGCCCAGAGGTACGGCTCTGATACCCGCGTCGCGGCCTGGCAGACCGATAATGAATATGGGTGCCACGACACCGTCCTGAGCTACTCGCAAGCGGCCCTGAGCGGGTTTCGCGCGTGGCTGGCCGAACGCTACGGACAGATCGACAGTCTGAACACCGCTTGGGGCAACGTGTTCTGGTCGATGGAGTACCGTACCTACGATGATATCGACCTGCCGAACTTGACGGTTACCGAGGCGAACCCAGCCCATGTTCTGGACTTCCAGCGATACAGCAGTGATCAGGTCACAGCCTTCAACCGGATCCAAACCGATATTCTCCGGGACTATACCTCGGCGCCGCTGATACATAATTTTATGGGCCGCACGACGGAGTTCGACCATTTTGCGGTCGCTAAGGATTTGGATGTTGCCAGCTGGGACAGCTATCCGCTTGGCTTTCTGGAAGATCGCTCGGATGAGGATGATGCGTGGAAGCGGGCCTTCATGCGTCAGGGCGATCCGGACACGCAGGCGTTCCACCATGACCTGTACCGCGCAGTTGGACGCGGCCGCTGGTGGATCATGGAACAGCAGCCCGGCCCGGTTAACTGGGCACCCTACAATCCGGCACCGCTGCCAGGTATGGCGCGTCTCTGGGCCTGGGAGGCCTTTGCCCATGGGGCCGAGGCGGTGCTCTATTTCCGTTGGCGGCAAGCGCCGTTTGGGCAGGAGCAGATGCACGCCGGCCTGCTGCGCCCGGACAGTCAGGATGCCCCGGCGCTGGACGAGGTCCGAGAGGTCGCGCGGGATCTTGGCGAAGTGCCGCGGCTCGGCCTGGCGCCGACCCAGGCCGCCATCGTCTTTGACTATGAGTCCGCCTGGGCCTGGACGGCGCAGCCACAAGGCAGGGATTTTGATTACTACCGCCTGATTTTCTCGTTTTATCGCGGCCTGCGCGAGGCGGGAATGAATGTCGACTTTCTGCCGCCGGACACGCGTGACTTGAGCGCCTATGCACTGGTCTTGGTCCCCGGCCTCATGGCCTGGACCGACCATCTGCGCTCGGCGCTGTCGTCCTACAAGGGCGTCGCGCTGATCGGTCCACGCAGCGGGTCGAAAACCAGGGATATGGCGATCCCGGCCGGTATGCCGCCTGATATGCCCGCATTGGACGTGACGGTCGACCGGGTTGAAACCCTGCGCCCCGATGCGTCCGAGCCGCTGCTGCAGGGCGGCGCTGTGCAATTCTGGCTTGAGCATTGCCAGGGTACAGCCGATGTGTTGGAGGAAACCTTGGCGGGGCATCCGGTGCTGACACGCAACGGAAACGCCCTGTATCTGGCTGGCTGGCCGGACGCGGTTGCCATGCGCCGTATTTTGGGCGCGGCCGCCGCGCATGCCGGGTTGCGCACCCACTCACTGCCGCTTGGTGTGCGCCGTCGCGATGCCGGGGGCGCGGTGTTCTACTTTAACTATTCCGCTCAGACCGTGCCAGCGGCGGAATTACCCGAACTTCGGGCGGATCTGCCCCCCGCAGGTCTTGCGTGGGTGCCAAATCCGACCTAAACTTTGCCGACCGGGTCAATTTGTGGCCCGCCCCACACCATGATGGATCTGTATGAACCCACGCTCGCGTGTGTACAGTGTTGAATGGCCCACGCTCGGGCTGATTTGCCTGACCTATGTGTCCTGGGGGCTATTAGCGACTTCACTGGTTTCCTTGCCGCTCTGGATAAGCATCCCGCTTTTGGCCGTAGTGCTCGTCATGCATTCGTCACTTCAGCATGAGGCGATCCATGGCCACCCCTTCTCCAATCACCGGATGTCCGAAGCGCTGATGACCCCCGGGCTTGGCCTTGTCATTCCGTTTGCGCGGTTTCGAGATCTGCATCTTGCGCATCACCGGGATAGCAATCTGACAGATCCCTATGACGATCCGGAAAGTCACTACTTCGCGCCCGGGCAGTTCTACCGCTTTCCGGCCCCGGTCCGCTGGGTGCTGGGTGTGAACAACACTTTCGCGGGGCGTCTTGTCCTTGGTCCGGCAATAGGACTCGAGGGGTTCTGGCGCACCGAACAGAAGTTACTGCGCCAGAACGCCCCTAACGTTCGTCGCGCCTGGGCCGTGCATCTGCTGACCGCCGGACCGATTTTGGGCTTGATTGCGCATCCCGCGACCATGCCCCTATGGGCCTATGCGCTGGCGGTTTATCTGAGCCTGTCGATCCTAAAAATCCGCACGTTTGTCGAACATCAGGCGCATGAGCTTGCCTCCGGCCGCTCGGTGATCATCGAGGATCGCGGTGCGCTTGCTTTTCTGTTTCTCAACAACAACCTTCACGCGGTCCACCATATGCATCCCAAAGTCGCGTGGTACGATCTGCCCTCCTTGTACTACAGCAGGCGCGACGAGTATCTGAGGCGAAACCGCGGTTACCGGTTCGCATCTTATGCGGCAGTGGCACGGCGTTTCCTGGTCAACCCGAAGGAGCCGGTGCCGCATCCGCTGTCGGACAACTCCAGGCAGGATGGTTGAGGTCAGTTTACCGATGTATGCGCTGCCTGGTACGGCAGCGCATTGGTCGGTTCTGTGGCGCCATGTCCGCAGCATGCTGCGGGCGGAGCGGATCGACGCCCCGGCGCGGCTGAGCCGCCCGGAAGATCTGGACGCGCACTGGCGCCGCCGCGATCTTCTGCTCAGCCAAACCTGCGCCATGCCGTATCGCCTTGGTCTGCATAAGCGCCTTGCACTTGTGGGCGCATTCGACTTTGGCCTGTTCGACTGTCCACCGGGCTACTATCGCTCGGCTCTTGTTGTGCGGCAGAACGAAAAAAGCCCGTTGCGGATCCTTCTGGACCATGGGCGCCACGCGATCAACGCAGCGGACAGCCAGTCCGGTTGCTGGGCGCTGCGGCAGTTCGGGGTCACCGGTCCGGCGGGGATCGTGTCGGGCAGTCACGCGATGTCACTGCATGCAGTACGCTCAGGTGTTGCGGATTTCGCGGCCATCGACCTTCAGTCCTGGCGGCTATTGCGCCAGTTGCCGGACCACATCTCCGGGCTCAGGATTGCGGCCTACAGTCGGCCGACACCGGGCCTGCCCCTGGTGACCGCACGACCGGACGCTGTCCCCGCACTGCGACAGGCGCTAGGACGCGCTATCGCAACCTGTCCGGTCAGCACCCGGCTGAGGTTGGGACTGCGCGGCATTGTCGATCTGCCGCAACGCGACTATCTTGATCCCTCGTTGACCTGATCCGCTAGTACCCGGATGAGAGCCGCAAGCTCGCTTTCGCGAACCTTTTTTGCGGCTTTCTTGGGCTTGAGCCACCTGCGTTCGCGCTGCGCCGCTTCGGGAAACTTTTTCACGACCTCGGTGACCTCCAATGCATAGGCCTGCACCAGACAGGTGATCATCCCTTCCCGGCGATTGACGAATTTTCTGTAGCTGTAAAAGCCCAGCGGATTCTTTGACACGTTCCCACGCACTCCCGCCTCTTCATAGGCCTCCGTCGCTGCAACTGCCGGTGGTTTGATGCCTTTCATCGGCCATCCCTTGGGACTGATCCAGCGTTTGGTGCGGCGCGAGGTTACCAGCATCACCTGCAAACCGCTCTTTGTGTGACGGTAACACAGTGCCCCGTACTGCAACTGGCTGCTTGGCAACCGGCGCGCGCGCAGTGCCCGTTTAGCGACTTTTTGAACTGCTTTTTTCTTCAATGCGGCGCCTTCTGCGACCCGACCCCCGGGGCAACGATTCGGAGGTTGCATGCTGTGGCCCCATGCGTAACAGAGGTCCAGCATATTGCTACACTGGATTTGCCCCTGGAACTCTGGGTCCCCATAACAATTGCTGCGGCGTTCTTTCAGAACCTGAGGTTCATGCTGCAAAAGAGCCTCAAGGGGCGGCTATCAACGCTTGGCGTGACCTTTTCCAGGTTCGTCTTTGCCGCACCTCTCGCCTGGATGGTGGTGGTGGCACTATTGCTGAGGCCTGGCGCCGTTTGGCCGGGGATAACCGAGGAATTCTTTGTTTTCGCCGGAATTGGCGCTTTGGCACAGGTGGTCGCCACCGCACTTGTCGTCGCACTCTTCTCGCTTCGCAACTTTGCGGTGGGTATCACGTTTTCCAAGACCGAAACGGTGATGACGGCGCTGCTTTCCGCCGCGGTACTGGCTGAACCGGTCAGCGGTGGCGCCTGGGTTGCAATTCTGATTACGGTTGCCGGTGTGGTGCTGATGTCAGGCCTGCCCCGGACCGGGAACCTGGCGAGCGGTATTCTGGGCCGCGCGGCTCTGATCGGGATCGCGTCGGGTATCATCTTTGCTATGGCGTCGATCGGATACCGGGGCGCGTCGCTGGCGTTGGAACAGGGCGATTTCCTGATCCGCGCCTCGGTCACTTTGGCGATGGTCACCAGCTTTCAGTCGGTGATCATGGCGGCCTGGCTGGGCCTTCGGGAACCGGGAGAGCTTTCGCGCGTCTTCGGCGCTTGGCGCATCGCGATTTGGGTAGGATTGACCGGAATGCTGGGGTCGCTGGGTTGGTTCACAGCGTTCACGCTGCAAAATGCGGCCTATGTCAAGGCACTGGGGCAGGTCGAATTGCTGTTTACTGTGGCGGCATCCGTGTTTTTCTTCCGAGAGCGGATAAGTCGGACCGAGGCCGGGGGTATTCTCCTGATCACCTTCGGAATTCTGGTACTGCTGCTGGCATAGGAGGGCTTACAATGGCACAAGAGGCGATACGACAGGCATTTCTGATGCAGGCGCGGTTTTGCGATGATCTGGGTTCGCCGCTGACCGCGCAGGTGATGCGTGCCTTGCCTTTGGTTCTGGAAGCTGGCGGTGCCGTGGCCGGCCGCGTGTGGTCATGGCAGGGCCCACCGGACGCAATGGGGGACTCGGTCCCACTACGGCTGGGCGGGGCGCTGCACAGACTGGTGCGCGCCGGGCATGCCCCCGCACTTGCCGCGCTTTATCCTCCCGCGCCGACGCCTTCGGTCGAAGCGCTTTGCCCGGTTCTGGACATGGTGTTGGAAAGCCAAAGCGCGGCCATCCTCGAAGGGTTGCACCACGCCCCGCAAACGAATGAGACCGGCCGCGCTGCCGCGCTTTATGCCGGTTTGCTTAGTATCGCAAAACGATACCCCCAGCCCTTTGAGCTCTACGAAGTGGGCGCGAGTGCGGGATTGAACCTTCTGCCGGACCGATTTGGCTATAGGTTCGGCGCGCACAGCTATGGTGATCCGGCCTCGCCTGTTCAGCTTGCGCCCACGTGGACCGGGCCGGTTCCCGATCCTGCTGAAATACACGTGGTTGCGCGCCGCGGCTGTGACCTCAACCCTTTGGACCTGTCCGATCCCAAGGCGCGCGAGCGGCTATTGTCCTTTATATGGCCCGACCAACCTGACCGTCTGGCCCGCGCCGAAGCGGCAGTGTCTCTGGCTGGTGACAATGCGCCCGTTGTGGACCGCGCCGATGCGGCCGACTGGGTGGAGGCTCACTTCGCCAAAGCTGCATCGCACGGGGTCACGCGGGTTCTATGGCATTCGATCGCCGCTCAGTACTTTCCGCCGTCGACCAATGAGCGGATTGACCAGGCGCTTGCGATCGCTGGCGCCGCGGCCACGACGTCCTCGCCCATCGCTCGGTTGGCGTTGGAACAGGATGACGGTGACGGGGGACCCGGTCTGGTTCTGACGCTGTGGCCTGACGGGCAATCGCAACGGCTGGCCCGTGCCTCGGCACATGTCACACGGATCGACTGGGAGGTGTCATAGCCACCAACGTGCGTCCCAGTGACGCTTCAGCCATCCGCCTACGCTAAAATGGTCACGGTGGATCAACAGGACCAGCGCGATCATGGCGCCAAGAACCGCCAGATCGATGACCGCGTTCCGATTAACCGGAAAACCCTGATCGTTCACAGCGAACGGGTCCAAAAACCGCTCCCACCGACGCAGCACGGTAAACAGATGCATGACCGCCATGGCACCATAAGTGAAGGGGCGGAAGATCCCGACCAGCGCCAGCCCAAGCACCAGCAGTTGCGCGGCCGCGATCCCGTAAACCTGCAACAGGCTCAGGTCGACGTCGTCGAAATGCCGGGCCAGTTGTTGGTACTGACCAGGTGTAATCACCTTGTGGATTGCCCAGAGGAACAGAAACCAGATCAACCCCAGACGGAGAATGAATAGCGCCAGCGCATCGCGGCGATCGGTATGTGTCAGATTGCCCACGCGCGGACCTCCCGTGAACTTGCTGCAACGCGATGTGCGACCGCGCGCAGGCGCTTTGGATCGCGATTAAACAAAGAGTCGAAACGCTATATCACGGTCGTTTCACCCGCCGCCCTCACGTTTCTGTTTGACTGCCTGCACAGGCGGCACCGGTCTGAGGGGAGTGTCTAACTGCACGACGATAGAGCCTCGATCGGGTCAACGCTTGCCGTAGTACAGACCAACGACATGCTCAGCTTCCGCAAAGAACAACCACCGTGCAACCAGCAGGCCAGCGATGTGGCTCAGCACAATGACAGCGGCCAACATATGTTTGACTTCGAACACGAGGCCCAGAGCCAGCGGTAGTATGGCCAGCAGTACGAGTGCGATGACGCGGAGCTTTGTGCTGTGCTTGCGGCCGATGACAAATACCATCTCCTTGAGGAGGTAGTTCTTGCCGGTGTGGGGCGCCTCCAGCAGGCGGGCCTTGCCCAGGGCGCCCAGTCCGGTTGCCGTCTCAAGCGTCGTGCCGGAGGCTGCGAAGGCCCGATCACCCTGGACCCAGGCCAGAACCTGAGCCGCGGCCAGAAAAGCGGTAAGCCAAAGCGACAGGCTGACCTTTCCGGCAAGCAGGGCCCCGCCCGCAAGAGCGAACAGCACAAACAGCACTGGCGTAAGGGGCTGGTTCCAGCGCGGCACGGTCTTGAGCTGTGCATAGATCATCGCAGTGCAAAGCACGGTCGCCAGAGCGAAAGCCGCTGCAAGGCCGCCAAGGATGGGAACGGTAACGCCAAACACCACGATCAGACCCGCGTACGCACCAAACACACCCAAAGTCGCCACAGCCACCACCCCCTCGCGCGAGAGCCATGAGGACCGCCACTGGCTAAACGCTTTGATCGCGCGTTCCGGATGGCCAAGGTGAAGGGTAGAGGCAAGCAGGCCGACGCAGGCGAGTGTAAGCGCCATCGCGGAAAACACCGCCATCACCCATCCGCCCTTGGAGGGTGGGTCAATGCCGAGGAAAATCATCAGGCCAAATCCGAGGCCCGAGAGTGCGGTGAAGAGGATGATACTGGGGGCCGGGTGCATCAGATCTTGTCCAGAGCGCGATCAAGCCACCCGAAAAATCCACCGGCGTCTTGCGTGCTCACGTCCAGCAGCGGTCCAAGCACATCAACCTGCGGGGTCGTGTCGGCTTTGGGACGCGGCGGCAGATACTTGTTGACCGGCCGGGTCCCCTGTTCGGGCATCAGGTCAATGCCACCGCGCTTTTCAACAAGTTTGAATATGTCCGAGGTCGGGTCGTCGAAATCACCGAAATGGCGCGCTCCGGCAGGGCAGGTCCGTACACACGAGGGGACGCGATCCTCTTCCGGAATGTTGTCATTGTAGATTCTGTCCACGCAAAGCGTGCATTTTTTCATAACCTTTTCAACGGGATCCATCTCGCGCGCGCCATAGGGGCAGGCCCAGGCGCATAGACCGCAGCCGATACAATCGCTTTCGTTGACCAGAACGATGCCGTCTTCGACCCGCTTGTATGACGCACCGGTCGGGCAAACCGTGACGCAAGGCGCATCCTTGCAATGCAGGCAGGACTTGGGGAAATGCGTCACCTGCGCCGGTTGGTCCGGCTGCTTGACCTCGAACGTGTGCACCCGGTTCAGGAATGCGCCCGACGGATCGGCACCATAGGGGTCCGTATCCGCCAGCGGGGCGCCATAGGCGCCGGTATTCCACTCTTTGCAAGACACGACACAGGCGTGGCATCCGACGCATGTGTCCAAGTCGATTGCCAGGCCAAGAGATTTTTCGGTCTTATCTGGAAGTGTCGTCATTCTCAGACCAGCTTGTAGTGCGCGCGGGGGCGGCGGGTGGAGTGTGTTTGTGCGGGTCGGGTGATGCCACGGCGGCGCGCGCACCCAGCCACACCTAGGGCTCTTGTCGGCGCAAAACCGGACCGGCTGCTCATGTCCAGGCTTTCCCGTATTCAAGGGTTTTCGGTCCAATTGCCACGGGCGAAACCTGTTGTCCGGTGTCAGGTGCTGTCTGCATGCGCGGCGCCGCTGGTTCGATCCGCACCCGCAAATCGTACCAGGCCGCCTGACCCGTGACCGGATCCGAATTGCTCCAGCGCAGTCCATCGCCCTTGGGGGGCAACAACTCGTGGATCAGGTGATTGAGGAGGAACCCCCGCGTGGCTTCCGGTGCGTCCGGGTCCAGTGCCCAGGACCCCTTGCGCTTCCCGATGGCGTTCCAGGTCCAAACGGTGCGCGGGTTCAGCGCGTCCATGCGGACCGCAGGGACTGTGATTTCGCCGTGGTGCGAGGTCAGGGTGGCCCAGTCACCTTCTTTGAAACCGTGCTCCTCCCAGATCTCGCCGGATACGTAAAGCGGATTGGTGCCATGGATCTGCCGCAGCCAGGCATTCTGGGATCCCCAGGAATGGTACATGGCCGCTGGCCGCTGTGTGAGCGCGTGAAGCGGGTACGCGGCGGTGTCGACCCCCGCTTCCTCAAAGGGTTGATACCAGGACGGCAAGGGGTCCATCGCCTGCTGCAGTCGGTCAGCCAGGTGCGCGGGCGGCCTGCGCTCTCCCTTGCCCTCCGCGGCCAGCTGAAACTTGCGCAATGGTTCGGCGTAGAGCTGGAACAGGAAGGGCTCAGGGGCATCGGATGGATAGAAGCCCATATCCGTGGCCCATTGCTGGTAGGCCATGTTTGACGGTTTGTTAAAAAGTGCTTCTTCCGGCAAGTGCTCAAGCCAGAACCCACCATTGGCCTTGTACGCCTCGATCTGGTTGGCGTTGGGCGCGCCGCGGCCGCTTTGCTGGCCGTTCCCACGGAAACCGGCGAGCGGCCCGATGCCCGGTCGGCGCTGATGATTGACGATGTAGTCGGCATAGTCCTGATACACCGCGTCGCCATCGTCTGTCACCATGCCCGGAAGACCCAGCCGAACGCCCAGCTGAAGAAGCGCCGTCTGAAAACCGCGTACTCCCTCGTGACCAGGACGCTCGGGCTCGACGACCGGCCAACGTATGCTGTCGGCAACGGCTTCGGGCTCGCAAATTGGTCGGTCGAGCAGGCTGATGCAGTCATGCCGCTCAAGATAGGTCGTGTCAGGCAGGATCAGATCAGCATAGGCCACCATCTCGGAACTATAGGCGTCCGAATAGATGATGTGGGGGATCTTGTAGGCGCCGTCCTCATCCTTGTCGGTCAGCATCTCCATGACGCCCTTGGTATTCATCGATGAATTCCACGCCATATTCGCCATGTAGAGAAACAGGGTGTCGATGGGATATGGATCGCCCGCATGCGCATTCGAAATCACCATATGCATCATGCCATGCGCGGACAGAGGCGCTTCCCACGTAAATGCTTTGTCGATCCGCTTGGCGCTGCCGTCGTCGTGCATAAGCAGATCTTCTGGACCTCGCGGGTAGCCCAGGTGTGGGCCATCCAGTGGTTTGCCCGGGGTCACACCAGCGTGCGGACGGGGGTGCGCGCGGACCGGCTTTGGGTAGGGTGGCTTAAAGCGGAACCCGCCGGGCACTTCGACACTGCCCAGCAGCAGTTGTAGGACATGCAGGGCGCGGCATGTCTGGAAACCGTTGGAATGGGCCGAGATACCGCGCATGGCGTGAAACGCCACCGGCCGGCCGGTAACCGTCGCATGCCGGGTTCCACGAAAATCGGTCCACGGCTGGTCGAGGGTGATCTGATGTTCAAATGCGGCCTCGGCTAACTCAGCCGCGATACGTTTGATCGTCGGTGCCGGGACACCGCACCGGTCCGCCACCGCCTCAGGTGCATACTCGTCCGCCAGGTATCGGTCAGCCAACTGGCCAAAGACTGGCGAAAAATCATCATACGACCCGTGCAAGGCGGGCTTTACACCTTCTTTATCAAAGGGTTGAGCGGAATTCGTCTGGCGATCCCACACCAGTTCCTTGCCGTCTGCGTCGCGCGCAAACAACCCGTCGGCGGTCAGGAGTACCGGCGCATTTGTTGTTCTGCACAGGTACTCGACATCAATCTTACCAGCCTTGAGCAGTTCATGAACCAGTGCGAGGATAAACAGACCATCGGTGCCGGGGGTGATCCCCACCCATTCATCTGCGATGGCGTTGTACCCGGTTCGGACAGGGTTTACGCCGATGATTTTAGCGCCGCGTTCCTTGAGCCGACCAAGACCGATCTTTATCGGGTTGCTGTCATGGTCCTCGGCCACGCCGAAGATCATGAAAAGCCGTGTACGTTCCCAATCCGGTGCGCCGAATTCCCAGAAAGCGCCGCCCAGGGTGTAAATCCCGGCAGCCGCCATATTGACCGAGCAAAAGCCGCCATGTGCTGCATAATTCGGTGTCCCGAACTGCTGTGCCCACCAGCCGGTAAAGGACTGACTTTGATCCCGACCGGTGAAAAAGGCGAGTTTCTGTGGTGCGGTTTCGCGGATAGGGGACAGCCAGCTCGCGGCAAGATCCAAGGCCTCGTCCCAGGAGATTTCCTCGAATTCGCCCGAGCCGCGCTCGCCGACGCGGCGCAGTGGTGCGCGCAACCGGGCCGGTGCATTGTGCTGCATAATACCGGCCGAACCCTTCGCGCAGAGCACGCCACGATTGACCGGGTGATCGCGGTTACCTTCGATATATTTGACG
>JBCCYF010000133.1:0-12736 GCA_039190275.1 Pseudomonadota bacterium
CAAGAATGGCGTGGTCGAACTGACGTCCCGGCGCACCGGCGAAAGCGAAGAGATGTCGCCGCATGCCGCACTTGACCGCTGCGGCCAGATCTTCGCCGACGTCTGATCGGCGAAGTTACCGTGCGCCATCGGGGATCTTTAGAACATGGCCCAGTTCCTGTTAGCGCTGTCGTGACTGTGAGTCTTTGCCCGGCAGGATGTCGACCGAATAGCTGATGTACCCGATACCGGCGGCTGCCGCAGCCGGTATGATCTGGCGCTGTAGTCGGTATTGGATGCTGTTTGCCGCCATGTTTTGCGCCAACGACCGCGTCAGGTGGCGGTCCAGTTCCGCTAAGGAGACCTTGCCGGAGCGACGCGGGTTCAGAAGCTGTTTGCGGGTAAGTTTGTCCAAAAACCCGGCGATGCGGATCGCCTCACCAAAGGTCAGAGCAGATTGGATGCCAAAGCTACCCTGCGCCGTTTCTATGTATGCGGCTGACCTGCAGCTCAAAAAGATGCAGCGTTTGCCAAGGCTGGCACAGAGTTCGGCGACATCTGCCATGGCGCGTGAGCTGCCATCCGAAAAGCGCAGGTGTCCGCCGTCGTTATGGCCAATAAGGTAGACCACTGTCGTATCGCTATCTTCAATCAGCGCAAGAAGATCGCTGTCTCGTCCAGCAATTCTGGCTACCTGCGCAGATCCCAACTGATCCAGGGCCATTTCGACCTCGCGCGCGTGCGCTTTGGTCGGTGGCTCGCCGAATACATGCCGGTGATCCTCGACGCTTTGGGGAACAGCCGCGATGATCCTGGGGACATAGTCGACTTGACTGAAGTATCGGTTGCCGATGAGACCGTCCAGACCGCGAACGCTCTGTTCAAGCTGAAGGTGCCAGTTGTCCGCTGTCATGTGGCTCCGGTATGGCGCCGGGTTGGTCTGGCGGTGAACTGCTCTGGTCGCGGGCGCGACGTCATCGGCAATTGTAAGGGCATCACATCCGCGCAGCAGGACCGGCAGGTTGCCCAATACCATAATCGACAGGACCACCCCATGGATCCAGCCGGATATCCCGGTGTTCATGACAAGTAGCTGCCCAGGACGGAACCTTTGGCGCCCCCCAATTGCAGGGGCTTAGCCACGGCTGCCGAGGCCGCTGCCTTGATAAGCGTTGGGAAAGCCGCCCCGCAAACAAAGAAGTCGCGCAAGGCAAGGCTGTCCCGCGCTTCATAAAACCATATCAACACACCGACCGGAGCCAACAGCAGCATAAGTATCGTAACCACCCAGTACCCCGGGGAGGCGAGCAGCGCGCGGTAGGTCTTCAGCTCTAACTTGTGTCGCAGGTTGTACCAATGCAGTAACTCCTGACAAAACGCGCCGACAAAGGCTGCGGCCAGGTAAAGTGTGGTGCTCATCCTTTTTCCTCCAACAATGGCCAAAGGTTACCACCGAACGGCCCGCGCTTCAGTATGGGCGCGGCTTGGGGTGTGCGCTTGCGCACGTGCGCATTCACGCGCACTACCTTGACAAGGGGTGGGTCAGGCCATTTGGTCGCCGCGAGCCAAGCTGGAGGCATGTATGGCGAATACCCGTCCCTTTGCACGCTACGAATGGATGATCGCCTGGCGTTACCTGAGGGCCCGACGCCGCGAAGGTGGGATCAGCGTGATGTCGGTCATCTCGGTTGTCGGTGTTGCGTTGGCGGTGTTTGCCCTGATCGCGACCCTTGCGGTGCGTTCAGGGTTTCGAACGGAGTTTGTGAACACCATCATCGGTGCTAACGCCCATGTGACGCTGTACCCGACCCCGAGTTACACCGATGACGGGTTTCTGGAGCGCGGATTTGCGGCATTCGACCCACTGACCCAGGCGGTTGCCGGTGTGCCGGGCGTAACCCGTGTCGCCCCCATGATCCAGGGGCAGGTCATGGCCACGGCCAATGGCAGAAGTACCGGTGTGCAGGTGTTTGGCGAACGGCTCACAGATGTGAAAACCATTCCCTTGATCCAAAACCCCGAGTCCGCCCTGGGCGAGCTTGAGCGATTTGACGAGGGCGTCGCGATCGGATCGGGGGTCGCGCGCGAACTGTCAGTGGGGCCGGGCGATTTCATCCGCCTGATCTCGCCCGATGGCGTCAAGGGCCCGTTCGGCACGACACCACGGATTACCGATTACGAGGTGGTGTATATCTTCCAAGTGGGGCGCTATGACATCGATCGCACCAGGATCTACATGCCCTTTGCCGAGGCGCAGAGCTATTTCAACAGCGAGGGGCGCGCCGATGCGCTTGAAGTGCTGGTTGAGGATCCCGAAACGGTGGATCAATTGGTGCCCGCATTGGCTGGGGCCACCGATGGTGTGCTCTATGCCTTTACATGGCGGGACCAGTGGCAAAGCTTCCTGCGCGCTTTGACGATGGAGGACAATATCATGTTCATCATACTCTCCATTCTGGTGCTGGTGGCATCGATGAACATTGTGTCCGGCCTGATCATGTTGGTGAAGAACAAGGGCCGCGACGTAGGAATACTGCGGACCATGGGCTTGTCCGAGGGGTCGATCCTGCGGGTGTTTTTTATCTGTGGCGCGTCCATCGGCACCATTGGCACCCTGATCGGGGTAATACTGGGGTGCTTGTTCGCGATCTACATCGATCCGATTTTCAATGCGGTGAACTGGCTGCTGGGCGGTGGTGTCTGGGATCCATCGGTGCGCTATATCTCCAAACTCCCGGCAGAACTTCGGCTTGACGACGTGCTCAGCGCCGTCGCGCTTTCCTTGGGGCTGTCGTTCACCATCACCTATTTTCCGGCCCGCCGTGCCGCGCGTCTCAACCCGGTTGAGGCTTTGCGCTATGAGTGAGGCGCTGGTCCTGGACGGGATCAAAAAGACCTACAATCCCGACCGGCCCAACGCCGTTAGCGTCCTGCGCGGTGCCTCGCTGAGCATCGCAACCGGCGAGGTTGTGGCGCTGGTCGCGCCCTCTGGTGCCGGCAAATCCACCTTGCTTCATATTGCTGGCCTGCTTGAGTCTGCGGACACGGGTCGCATTCATATTGGCGGTGACAGTGTCGAGGCAGGCAATGACCTGCAGCGCACCCGTTTGCGCCGCGAGCGGATCGGGTTCATCTACCAGTTCCATCACCTATTGCCTGAGTTCTCGGCGCTTGAAAATGTCATGCTGCCCCAGTTTGCCGCGGCTGTTCCAAGGGCAGACGCCAAACGGCACGCAGAGGACCTGCTGGGTCGCGTCGGCCTTGCAGCACGCACGGCACACCGGCCCGCCGAGCTGTCAGGCGGTGAGCAGCAGCGGGTGGCCTTTTGCCGCGCTTTGGCCAACCGTCCCAGCCTGCTGCTGGCCGATGAGCCTACCGGCAACCTGGATCCGGAAACCTCGGATACCGTTTTCGCGGCGATGCTTGAAGTCGTGCGCGGCACCGGGCTTGGCGCGCTTATCGCCACGCACAATCTGACGCTTGCGGAACGTATGGATCGCGCATTGCGTCTGGAAAACGGCATGCTTGTCGACGCCTGAACGCGCGGACAAGCGTATTGGGTCGCGACCGACAGCAGGCCATGGTCTCAGCTGCCGCAGATGTTTTGCAGGGCGACCCAGTCGCGATCCTTGTCGATCAACGTTGCGCCCGCTGCCGCCTCCACGGCCGTAACTCCCGCCCGCTCATTCGCTGGTACCAGCGGTGCGACTGCCATTTGGAACGGGGCCGGGTTTACCTCTACCCCCTGCAACGCGTCTACGGTGTCCGCGACCAGCTGCAGGCTGACCGTCAGTCGCCCCTCGCGCAGGGTAGCGGCCATCCAGTCGATGTCGCGCTCTGTGATCTCGCCGGTTCCCAGAAATCCGAGCACTTCGCGGAGTGTTCGGGTCTCGATCCATCGCACCAGCGGCGAGGCGATCTTTTCGGTGACGCGTCCTAGTGCAACCCATCCGGCAAGCTCCTCCGCCGAGGCCGCGCCTTCGACAATCGTGCGGCTCAGCAACACCGTCCCGTCCGGCAAAACCGCCAGCCGCGGCCGGTCCCATGGCATGACCGATACATCGGTTCCCAATCGGCTCTCAAGTATGGCCATTGCTGTTGTACCGCCTGGCATTCGGCAGGCCGGCTGACCCAGGGCGTCACGCACATCGCCGCTGATAAGCTCCGCTTGTTCTTGCGAAACAAGTGCCAACGCCCGCTGCCTCAGCAAGTTCGGGCCCCAAACGCCCGCGATCACGAAAACCATCGTTGCAACCGCCCCGCCGATCAGAACCGGCCACCATCGGCGCTGCTTTGGGGTTTCGTTGATCCGCGCGATGGCAACTGTGGCGGCAATCGCTTCGATCATCTGCCCGTCGCGCACCTCTAGAAGCTCGCCGCTGTTCGGGTCGGGGGCATATGTCGCCAAGTCTCCGCCCGGGTCGATCCGTTCGACCGCGGCAAGCGACCAGTGCGTCAGCGGATGTTCGTTAAAGTCGCTCAGGACCAATGACGCATTGCCGAAAGAGACCAGAACCTCCCGCCAGTCTGCGCCGGGCGTTTCCCGCCAGCGACCGGTTGCCTCAAGTCTGATGTATTGGTCCAGCGCGGTCACGAGGTTCCCATTCTTGCCGGGGCGTACCCTACCCTTGCGTCCGCCTATACCGTCCCGCACCCTGTGGCCTCAACCCCGGACCGACCGTGATCCCGGCGCCAACCGCGCGTCAGCGCTCATGGACTTGCGGCATCCGCCGCACAATTTGATTGTTGGATCGCGGAAAGCCCACCACAGCAGCTCTGCCGCCTGTCGTGCTTGACCCCCGTTCCTCTGGCGGATAGGGGAGGCGCATGCTCAGACGTCCCAAACGCCGACCGCAAATGACCCCCTTCAAGTCGCTTGTCGCCGTCTATGGCAGCGCGCCGCAACTGAACCATAACCTTCACGTCTCACCCCGTTATGGTTTCGTCTACGTCACAAATCCCAAGGTTGCGTGTTCCTCGACCAAAGCCACGCTGAACCTGGCCGTCGCGGCCCGCGACGGGGACCGGGATTTTACCATCGCGTCGATGGCGCAGGTGCACCAGCGGGCGCATAATCCACTGCGCAACCCAACGCAGGTCGGGGTCGATGTGTTCAATGCACTGATGACCGACCCGAGTGTGTTCCGCTTCAGTTTTACCCGCGAACCTATTGGCCGTTTCTGCTCGGCCTACCTGAGCAAACTGGACACGGGCAAGCGTGGCTCGGGGATGGCGAAACGGCTTTGGGCGCATATGGGATGGCCAAAAGACTATCCTCTCACGCTCGAAGAGTTTGCGGCACTTTGCGCAACCGATACCTCCGTGCGGGACTTCGATCCGCACTGGAAACTGCAGCGCAGCCAGATCGCCTATGACGCCATAGACTACGGATTTCTGGGCGATCACCACCGGTTCAACGAAGATTTCGCCAAGGTCTCGGATCGAATTTTTGGTGAGCAGGTTGAGGTCTTCGATACCCGCGCCCGGTTTCAGCGGTTCACGGAGGCGCGCAAGACCGCACAGCAGGTTTCCGACACTCTGCGCGGCAACATCGAGGCTGCTTATGCCGCGGATTTTGACATGTTGGCCGAGATCCAATCCCGCGGCCTGAACCGGATGCTGTCGTAAGACTGGGCGGCAGCCCGACCCTGGGGCGCAGCGCACTGATCCGTTGCCCCACGTTCCGGCGGCGCCCATCTACGGAATCGGTTGGGATGCACCTGTGCCGGCGGCTCGCGAACCCGTGTCCGGGTCCGCGCCGTTTCTTACGGACCACCGCCGCAGGTTCTGATCAGGCGGCTTGTGCCTCGAAACGCTCGTAGAATGTCCCGCCTGAGGAGGCCAGTTCACGCAACAGCTTCGGCGCGGCGAAATGCGCGCCGTGCTCTGCGGCCAGTGCATCGCAGATTTCGACTGCACGCGCAGCGCCGATGATATCGAGCCAACTGAACGGACCACCGGACCATGGCATGAAGCCCCAGCCAAGGATCGCGCCAACATCGCCCTCGCGGATATCCATGAGCACGCCGTCTTCCAGTGCCCTGACCGCTTCCAGTACTTGCGCCATGATCAGACGATGCCGCACTGTTGTTTGGTCAGGCTGGCTGTCGGCGTTTGGCCAGTGCGCGCGCAGACCCGGCCAAAGATCCTGCCGCTTGCCCTTGTCATCATAGTCGTAGTAGCCCGCGTTCGCCTTGCGGCCCAGACGCCCTTCTTCGAACAGCTTGAAAATGATGGCGTCTGCCTTTGCCGCGTTTGCGGGATAGTCCTCGCCCATGGCGGCTCGCGTCGCCTTGGCGATTTTGACCCCCAGATCGATCGAGGTTTCATCGTTCAGCTGCAACGGCCCCAGGGGCATGCCCATCTGCTTGGCCACATTCTCGATCAATGCCGGCTCCACGCCTTCGGCCAGCATGGATACGCCCTCATTGATGTAGGGGATGATGCAGCGGTTGGCATAGAAGAACCGCGCGTCATTGACCACGATTGGTGTCTTGCGGATCTGCCGTACGAAATCCAGCGACTTTGCCACGGCCCTGTCTCCGGTCTTGCGGCCCTTGATGATTTCTACAAGCATCATCTTGTCAACCGGGCTGAAGAAGTGGATCCCGATGAACTGTTCGGGCCGTTTCGACGCTTGGGCCAGGTCGCTGATCGGCAAGGTCGAGGTATTCGTGGCAAATATGCAGTCCGTCCCCACCACAGCTTCGACAGCCTGTGTAACCTCAGCCTTGATTGCCGGATCCTCAAACACCGCTTCCACGATCAGATCGCAGCCTTCAAGTGCGGCATAGTCGGTCGTGGCTGTGACCCGATCAAGCACTGCGGCCTTCTTTTCCGGCGTGACTTTTTTGCGGGCAATCCCCTTGTCCAGAATCCCCTCGGCATAAGCCTTGCCCTTGTCGGCGGCCTCTTGTTTCTGGTCCAGCAGAACCACATCGATCCCGGCATTGGCGCTGACATAGGCAATGCCTGCACCCATCATACCTGCGCCGAGAACGCCGACTTTCCGAACGCTTTCATCAGCAACCTCAGGGCGCACGGCCCCTTTTTCCAGCGCACCCTTGTTGATGAACAGCGAGCGGATCATCGCGCTGGAGGATGGGTTCAGCAGAACCGATGTGAACCACCGCGCCTCAATCTTCAAGGCGGTGTCGAAGGGAACCTGTGCGCCCTCGTAGATCGCTGACAGCAACGCTTTGGCGGCGGGATAAACCCCTTGGGTTTTGCCGTGCACCATCGCGGCCGCCCCAACAAACGTCAGGAACCCGGCGGGGTGATACGGTGTACCGCCGGGCATCTTGTACCCTTTCGCGTCCCAGGGTTTCAGAATGTCGGCGTCGGTCGCTGACAGCACCCACTCCTTGGCGCGTGCCAGCAGGTTCTCTGCTGGAACCACCTCGTCAATCAGGCCCGCGCCTTTTGCTTTCGCCGGGTCGAGCATCTTGCCTTCAAGCAAGACGGGCGCCGAGGCCATGGCCCCGACCATCCGGCTGAACCGCGTGGTGCCACCCGCACCGGGGAACAGCCCGACCATGATCTCGGGCAGGCCGATCCGCGCTTTCGGATTGTCCGCGACAAAGCGCCTATGGCACGCCAGCGCAACTTCGGTCCCGATCCCGGCGCTTGTTCCCGGACTGGCCCAGGCAACCGGCTTGCCGCCCTTGTTGGTTTTGGGGTCCATCAGGTTGCGTTCGACCTTGCGCAGGATCCGATGCCCTTCCATCGTGAAATCAAATAGCCCCTTCGCCGGATTTTCCCCGGCCTCGGCCCGAATGGACCCAAGCACGTTAAGGTCCATCCCGCCCGCGAAATCCTTCTTGGCGGAAGTGACGATCACACCTTTGATTGTTTCATCTGTCATCGCCCTGTCAAAGAGTGTCTCGAACTCCACAAAACCTTCGCGTGTCATCACGTTCATGCTGGTTCCGGGCTGATCCCAGGTGATTGTGGCGACGCCTTCTGCGTCGGTGGCATAGTGAAAGATTGTCATCGAATGATGCCTCCATAATGCGCACGACCCGGCACGGCCCGGTCGAGCTTGAACGAATTTGCGGATGCGGCGACTGCGCCGGCCTTAGTAGGAATGGTGGCCGGGTTTTGCTTCAGCGCGGTGCGGTCGCTGAAAAATCTCGTTATGGCCAAGGATGAACATGATCTTGAGCGTATCGGCAACACGCCGCATGCCATAAGTCGATTGAAACGTGATAGGGACATGGCCGCGGTGGTCCAAGAGTTCCCAGTCGATGTCCACAAGCGTGACGCCCTCGGTGTAGCTGCGCTTGTCGAGTATTGTATAGCGGAGATCGCAGATGCCGCTGTCGTAGTAGCACTCCCAGCACTCGCGCAGGTCCTGCGCGGCGGCACTTGGCTGGTCGAACAGCTGGGCTCCGGTCGGTCTGACGATTGTACAGGGCGTGTCACACCACAACACAGCCCGATCATAGTCTTTGTTGGCGACCGCGTCGACGAAACCATCCAACAATGCACTGAATTCAGTCTTCGTTCGCACCCTACAGATCCCGCAGCATCAGCTTTGCCGCAGTAAACCGTATTCGGGAACTCCAGGACAGCCAAAACTGTCCTGGCTTCCGAAATATCTTTATTATCTGCAGGCTTATGAATATGTTGCGGCTGCGGCCGGATGCTATTCCGGGGTCCCCACGCCGCCGCCCAGAGGGCGCTGGAACATTTCATTGTGCGAGATATGGGCCGATATGAGGAAACCGTCCTCAACTTCCCGCAGGATATAGGTTGTCTTGATTTCCGCCAACAGTTGTCCGTCGGACCTGAAGTGGCTCCAGGCAAGGTCTGCCATGTGGAGCCCGACACCGTAGTTGGTGACTTGCAACACGCGTTTGCGCGTGGCTGCCATCCCGTTCTGGGCATACAGCAGCCGCAGGCTTTCCATCTGCTTGGCAAACTCCGCCCGTTCCGGAAACACGCGAGTCCCGATCGGCTGGATCCAGACCACGGGCTCGTCATAGAGCTTATGCAGCGCCTCGATCTGATTGGCGTTAAACTTCTCCAAGAAGGAGTCAAAGAATGCTTCGACAGCGTCAACCATAGTAAATCCTCGTTACACGATACTAGCCGGTGACCCCTATCTGGAACAGCTGCGGTGTTCAAAGAACATCGTGAACGATTGGTTAACATCAGCGCCTCGACCTGGCTCTCATCGGAAACTTCTGCCGCCTATCAAATGCGTTCGATGATGGTGGCCGCACCCATGCCCGACGCGACGCAAAGCGTGGCAAGGGCCGTGCCCTTTCCCGACCGCTCAAGCTCATCCAACGCGGTCCCTATGATCATTGCGCCCGTGGCACCCAGTGGGTGGCCCATGGCGATAGCGCCACCATTGACGTTGATCTTGTCGTGATCCACGTCAAAGGCCTGCATGAACCTGAGCACCACGGCCGAGAAAGCTTCGTTCACTTCAAAAAGATCGATGTCATCGATGTTCATCCCACTGTCGGCCAGGATCTTTTCGGTCACTGGCACCGGCCCCGTCAGCATGATTGTCGGATCGGTCCCGATCTTGGCTGTGGCCCGGATCCGGGCGCGTGGTGTCAGCCCGTACTTCTCGCCAAATTCCTGTGACCCGATCAGCAGCGCCGCGGCCCCGTCCACGATGCCGCTCGAGTTCCCGGCGTGGTGGATATGGTTGATCTTCTCAAGGTGCGGGTACTTCAGTTTGGCGACAGCATCGAATCCCGGCATGACCTCGCCCTGATCCTTGAACGAGGCTTTCAACCCGCCCAGCGATTGCATGTCTGTCCCGGGGCGCATGTGCTCGTCCTTGTCCAGGATTGGCAGGCCGTTGATATCATTTATCTGTATGACGGAGTTGGCAAATCGTCCCTCCTCCCAAGCGGTGGCCGCACGTTTCTGGCTTTCCACAGCGAAGGCATCCGCGTCATCGCGGCTGAAACCGTATTCGGTTGCGATAATGTCCGCAGCAATGCCCTGCGGGACGAAGTAGGACTTCATCGCAAGGCTGGGGTCCGCCGCAATCGCCGCGCCGTCTGAGCCCATCGGAACGCGGCTCATCATTTCGACCCCGCCGGCAACATAGGCATGCCCGGCACCCGCGGCGGTCTGGTTTGCAGCCAGATTAACCGCCTCCAGCCCGCTGGCACAGAACCGGTTGATGCTGAGGCCGGGCACGTGCTCGTCAAACGAGGATGCCAGAACAGCTGACCGCGCAAGGCACCCGCCTTGCTCCATGACCTGGGTGACATTTCCCCAGATCACGTCCTCGATCGCTGTGGTGTCCAGGTTATTGCGCTCCTTAACGGCGTCCAGAACCTCGGCCGAGAGCCGCAGCGCGGTGACTTCGTGCAACGCGCCATCTTTGCGGCCCTTGCCGCGTGGGCTGCGTAGGGCGTCATATATATAGGCGTCAGACATTTGAGGCTCCTTGGATGAGGATGATGATGTTGATCCACAGCACCAGTGCGAAGAACAGCGCAACAACGGCAAGCGGGACCTGCAGGCGATACAAAGGGTGCAAAGCACCATCGAAATTTACGCGGCGCAGACAAAAATAGAGGACTAGCGCGGCAAAGATCGGGAGGAGGACACCACCCGCAAAAACCGCAGCGATGGAAATGGACAGGAAGGCGAGCCCGGCCAGCGCACCGACCAGCATGTGGCCCAGACCTCCCTTGGCCTGTATGTCGCCGGGTGCGGGGTGGGCGACCTCCTGCTGGCGCAGAACCAGCGCCAGGATGGCCGGGATGAGACCCAGCACGCTGAGCCAAAAGAATATGCCCATGGCGGGCATCAGGCCGCCCCGGCCCGTGGATGGCCGGGCATCAAGTCATAGGGGTGTTTCCACCCTGGGAGTGCCGATATCCGATCCCGCCAGGCGGCAACATGCGGCGGCGGTGTCATGTCGATCTCTTCCAGGAAGTACATGTAGCCGATGCAGGAGAGATCTGCGGTTGTCGGACGGTTCCCGAGAAGAAATTCTTGCCCGTCAAGGCGGCGGTCGAGCACTGCCATCGCCGCCTTGGCCCGTCCGAGCAGGAAGTCGATGACGTCGGCCTTGCGGTGCTTTTCGGGCAGGAACAACTGCATGAACCGACCGGTGGCGAGGTTCGCGGTAAGTTTGTGATTGTCCCAAAGCGTCCAGCGCAGGATCTCGCGTTGCTCGGATTCCGTCTGCGGCCCGAACTTGCCGTGGCGCCGGCTCAGGTGGTCGAGGATGACACCGGATTGGGTCAGGCGGAGCGTTTCGTCGGTATACACGGGCACCTCGGCCATTTCATTGACCTCGGCATATTCAGGTGCCCGGGACGCGCCATTGAAGAAATCGACAAAGACCGGTTCCCAGGGCTGTCCACACAGCTCGAGCATCAGCGCGGCTTTATAGGCGTTGCCGGATTGCGCAAAACAATGGAGCGTCGCGGTCATTGGTTCCTCCTGATGTCGGGTTTCGATCCCGTTATTTGGTGTGGGGTTTAGTCCCCGTGTTCGTATTGATGCGAAATGACGGCCTCGCCTGCCGTAAAGAAGGTTTCTTTTTCCGCGATCTCCGTCAGGCCGAGGACCCAGCCAAGTCGGCTCTCAACGCCATGGTTCGCAGTCGGGCGGTAGTCGATTTTCGTGTCGATTGTCCCGACCATAAATTCGGTGCTGTCGCGGCCCAGGCCGCGGTAAAACAAAGGCGTGCCGCAGATGTCACAAAATCCCCGTTCGGCGATGTTGGACGATGCGTAGGTCTTGGCTTGCCCGGTCCAGGTGATGCGTTCATTGCCCACCTCTATCAGCGGTGCAAAGGCATTGCCGGTCGCCCGTTGGCACATGCGGCAGTGGCAAACCGTCTGCCGTGCCGGACCCGCGGCGACACAGTAGCGTACGGCACCGCATTGACAGGCGCCGTCGAAGCGGTTGACCTCGTCGCATCCGTCCGGGGTCATGATACTGCACCCCGTCCTTGCCTGCCCCATACTGCATCGGTGTGATCGTTTCGGGGGATGTATCTTTTGGCCCGGCAGCGGGCGTCGAAAACAGAGGAGGCTTTGTCATGATCAGTCACCCCGGGCCGGATGATCCGGCTCTTCCAGGAAGCCGACATCGGGCGAGCCCGAAGGATTATCATGTCCTGAAGGATATCGGTACCGTGCCCAGCGCGGCTGACCGGGCACTTTTGCTGCATCTTTATGACGAGGTCGGAACGCAATGGCGGGACTTGCATGCGATGCGGTTCAAGCTTTTGGGCCTGCTCCCGCTGGTGAGCGTCGGACTGTTCAGTTTCGGCGCGGCGACGGTTGATAATTTGCCGCGTGCTCTGGGTGCGGCGCTGGTGGCCGGGTTGGGGCTGCTGGTGACCCAGGGGCTTCATGTCTACGATCGCCGGAACTCGGAGCTGTATGACGATCTGATCTCGCGCGGGCGGCGGATCGAAGCGGAACTGGGGATCGATGTCGGTGTGTACCGCGGACGCAAACGTCCGGCGCGAAGCGGCATCAACCATGGCGTGGCGACCGGCACAATATACTGGTCGGTCAAACTGGCATGGGGTGCGAGCCTGCTGCTGGCCGTCGCGGTTGCGGCACGACTGGCCAAAGGATGATCCGGGCTGCGCGCTGTCGACCGCCCCGGCTGCGGGCCGTGGCCCGCAGCGGGCCCCCCCCCCCCCCCCCCCAGTGTAGCGGGGCAATAAGAAAACCCCCACCTGCAAAGCCCACACCCGGGCGGCGGCCGGGTTGGGGCGTTTTTGTTTTGAGGTGGGGGGCGGCCAAAGGGGGGG
>JBCCYF010000134.1:0-12602 GCA_039190275.1 Pseudomonadota bacterium
CCGGTGGAGGCTGGCAACTATCAATGCGATCCACTCGTCGTCACCCTGAATCATTGATAGTCGGAGCGCCTCTCGTTCAATGACAAACCGTGTCAAAGTAATGTCGCGCAGATCGTCATAGCTCATCTCGCGAACTCTGAACCCTCGCCGCTCGGTGGCTACGATTAGGTTTTTCGAAAGCAGCCGCGACAGAGCTTCCCGGATCGGCGTCGTACCGATGTCGTAAGTATTGGCCAACTCCGTGACACCCAGTCGCGCTCCAGGTTTGAGTGTTCCCGCAAGGATGTCCTTTTGCAGCGATTCCAGGGCTTGTTCTGTCAACGTTCCGCGGGCAGCCGTGGAGGTTGTGTCGGTTTGTAACTCGGCCATTCCTGTCCTCTTCGAAAGTTCGGATACATGACTCGCCCGTCGAGTCTCAACGGCTTTGCTGCTCCCGCAGGCCTATCGCTATCACAATTCTATGGATATCGACAAGCTTTATAGGCAATTATAGATTTTATACATAAAAAATTGACTTATGCATTTTTATGTGCTCTTTGCACAAATCATCACAAGCCAGTGTCACGTTGGGCGCTGGCAATTTTGGGAGGACTAGCTTTGAAAACCAAAACAGTCGCCGACGTGGCCGCGCTTCTTACGGTTGTGGGAGCTGTCAGTTCAGCAAGTGCTGACGAACTGGGGCAGCCAGTGCCGCCGATCAGCTTGGTGTATTACGCAGCTGACATTGGGATCGAACACGAACAATCTGCACGCATTTTGTCATCGGAGTGGGCGAAGCTCGGGCTGGATTTTGAACTGCAGCCGATACAGTTCGGGACCTTCGTGGCAACGATCAATGTGGGAGGTGGCCTCGAGGATATGGCTGTCGTTGCAGTTGGCGCTGACCCCGATCGTACCGACCCAACCTATTGGTTGTCAGATTCCTCGGCCTGTGGTGAGCGACGCAACGCATCTAAATGGTGTGATGAAGAATACTCAAGGTTGGCCGCGTTGCAGCGCACGCAGATCGATCTTGACGAGCGTATTGCGACGGTGAATCAAGCCCAAAACTATCACCATGAACAAGCCCCATGGTGGCCCGTTACGCACTATGTCTACGGCATGGTTTGGAACAGCGAGAAGTGGGGAAACATCACCAGCCCGGCGCCGCTCGCACCGCATGAAGACCCTGTTCGTCCCTGGCTGACGGCTGAACCGTTGACCGACGACCGCATTCTCGATTGGGCGTATCTGGAGGACGTGAGCGGCTACAATCCGATGGCCGAAGAAGGTGCCGTAGGATGGGTGCGCTTCATCTTTGATACGTTTGCAAAGAACGACCCTTCGGGTGAGATCGTTCCATGGGCGGCAGAATCTTGGGAGTTTACTGAGCCGACCAACCTTCGTGTGACGCTGCGGGACGAAATGACCTTCCACGATGGCGAGGCTGTTACCTCAGATGACGCGGTGTTCACACTCAACAAGGTCGTGGAAGTCCAACCGCCTGCAATGGCCTCGCGTCTCGGGAACATCGAAAACGTCGTAAAGGTCGACGACCTTACGTTCGACATCCAGCTGAAGACCTCCGACTCTGCCTTTGTACCAACGGCATTGACGTTCCTCTTCATTTTGCCGGAGCATATCTGGGCTGACTACTCAGGCGACGTTGTCGACCGTGATATTGTCGCAGACAATGCCGTCATCGGCAGTGGGCCGTTCAAGTTCGAAACCTGGCGCCCGAATGAGATCCACGAGCTGTCGACGCATACGGCGCACTTCGCAGCACCAAATTACGATGGTGTGCGCCGGCTTGCACTCGGTCAGTCCGATGCGATCAGTGCGGCACTCCAATCGGGTGATGGCGACATTGCGACCGCCGTTCTTCCGGTTGCGGCGATGAGCGATCTGGCCGCACGCGAAGACAGCCTGGACTTCATCGAGCTTCCGACGCATGCGTCCCAGCTCGTTTGGGTGAACAACGAAAAGGCTCCGTTCACCGATTTGGCTTTCCGTAAGGCGCTTCGTATGGCCACGCACAACCAGCGTGTCGGCATCGAGGCGTTCCAAGGCTTTTTTATCCCTGCTGGTGCTGGTCCGGTTCCAAACCAACTCGCTCTCTGGCACGACGCAAGCGTTCAGCCGGACGCATTCGACATCGAAGGCGCCCGCGCGATCCTCGAGGAAGCCGGTTACGGGTGGGACAGCCAGGGCAGGCTCCACTATCCTCCCGCTCACTAGTAGTGGAGCGGACGCGGACCAATCGTTCTAGCAGGGTTGGTTCGCGTCTAACAATGTCTCAGACCGTTTGGAGCGGTCCGAGGGCATCACTCCGCATGGATCAATTCTTCCCAAGTCAGGAGCCGTTAGGTGCGCGCTTATCTCTTCAGTCGCATTGTGCAATCGCTCTTTGTGGTCTTTGTCGTCACATCCATCATGTTCGTAATGTTCCGCATCATGCCATCGGATCCTACGGCCATGCTTGTGGATCGCGGTATGCCGGAAGAAGCGCGACAGGCACTCCTCGAGAAGTGGGGTTTAACAGGCTCTCTCTGGGACCAGTACTTGCGCTACTTCGGGAACCTCGCCGTTGGTGACTTTGGAGATTCTTTCTTCTACCGTCAGCCAGTTTGGGATGTGCTATGGCCGCTCATTATCAATTCACTCATATTGGCCGTTCCAGGATTGCTGTTGGGCGCGTTGATCGGCGCTGGATTGGGCTTGGTCGTTGGCTGGTCGAAGCGCGGCGGCCGTGTCGAAAACGTCGGCATCTTTATCGCAACGGTTGCCCGGGGCACTCCTAGTTTCATCGTCGGCATCGCGCTTCTGGCGTTCTTTTCAAGCTGGCTCGGCTGGTTCCCTGCGTTCGGCATGGGCGATCCGGGCGATGCCGTCGGATACGAGCGATACCTCACTCTGGAATTCCTTCATCATCTGTTCCTGCCACTGTTGGCAGTCATCATCTTCTTTTTGCCCGAGAACCTTCTTCTGATGCGCAGCGGCGTGGTTGAAAGCCGAACCGAGGATTACATCGAACTGGTTCGGGCCAAGGGTGTTTCGGAAACGCGCGTCGCCTGGCATGCAGGTCGTAATTCACTCCTTCCGCTGATCACCTGGCTGTTTCCTGCCTTGGCAGAAACTGTAGCCGGTCTGATCGTCATTGAGATCGTGTTCGCCTGGCCCGGTGTGGGGCGCGAATTGGTGCTGGCCGTAACACGCCAGGATTACCCCCTTGCGCAGGCAGCATTCATCCTGATGGCGCTTTTGATCGTCGTCTCAAACCTGGCTGCCGACCTGACTTACACAAAGCTCGATCCTCGGGTCGCCTACACGCGAGGGAAGAATGGCTGACACATCCATCTCCACAAACGAAGCCACGAACAGAAGTCTGGGAATTCGGATGCTGCAACCCTTTGCGTTGCTCTGGCAGGACGGAAGTGCGCGTGTCGGTATGATCGTCTTCTTTGTGTTTGCGCTGATTGCGATCTTTGCTCCGTTCCTGGCTCCGTATCCGCCGTTTGAATCGTCTCTGACTGAAGCGGGGCGTCTGAGGCGCCTCGAGCCTCCATCAGCTCATCATTGGTTGGGGACAACGACCTTTGGTCACGATGTGTTCTCGCAGCTGATCATGGGGTTTCAACTCGCCTTCATGGTGGGCGTTGTCGCGGCCCTCGCGGTTGGGTTCGTATCCACCTTGATCGGTGTCATCAGCGGTTACTTCGGCGGCGTCATCGATGATCTCTTGATGCGCCTAACGGATGTCGCCCTGTCGATCCCGACATTGCCGTTCGCGATTGTCGCGGTTGGACTGCTTGGCCCGAGTATCGAGAACATCATCCTCGTCATTACGATTCTGTTTTGGAGGAACGGTGCCCGGATCATCCGGTCGACCGTTCTGACAGAACGCGAAAAGGTCTACGTCAAATGGGCGCGCACCGCAGGTGCTTCGCATTTCCACATCATAATGAAGCACATCCTGCCGAATGTGTTCCGCATTGTTTTCCTCTGGATCACGATGTCGGTCGCCTTTGCCATCCTGACGGAAGCCAGCCTGAGTTTCCTGGGCCTTGGAGACCCCACCGCGGTCAGCTGGGGGCAGATGCTGAACACGGCATTTGTAAGCGGCAGTTTGCGGACGGCCTGGTGGTGGGTTGCACCGCCGTCTATCGCCTTGGTGGTTCTCATCTCATCCATCTACCTGATCGGGCGCGGCTATGAAGAGCTGAACAACCCCCGACTGAGGAGGCGCTAGTCGTGGCGGTCACGTTTGAAAAACTGCAGGCAGATCTCGACAAGAAGCCTTCCGTTCATCTTGAGGTGTCCGATCTTGCGGTGACCTACAAGACAGTCAATGGTGCGTTCCACGCTGTCGACAACATCAGCTTTGAAGTCACCCCAGGCTCCAACCTGGGCCTTGTCGGGGAATCGGGCTGCGGCAAGAGCACAGTTGTTAAGGCGCTGATGCGTTTGACGCCGTCCGACGCAACGCTTTCAGGGCGCGTACTGATCAATGGGGCCGATCTCATTGCCATGGACGCCGCGCAGCTGCAGGATGTGCGCTGGACCCAGATTGCCTTGGTGACACAAAGCGCGATGAATTCGCTCGATCCGGTGGTTCGGATCGGGGATCAGATTGTCGAATCCATTCGGGCGCATGTGGATACGTCCTACGCCACGGCCTGGAAGCGCGCGGAAGAGTTGTTCGCGATGGTCGGATTGCCGGCCGCGCGGCTTCGCGAATACCCTCACCAGTTTTCGGGCGGGATGCGTCAGCGGACGGTGATCGCGATGGCTCTGAGCCTGAATGCGGGTCTACTTTTGGCGGACGAGCCGACCACGGCGCTCGATCCGATCATGCAGGACCAGGTCTTGGCGCGCATTCAATCTGTGCAAAAGTCCCTGCACCGGTCCATGATCCTCGTCACCCACGATATCGCGGTCGTGGCAGAAACCTGCGAGATGGTTGCGGTCATGTACGCAGGTCGGATCGTCGAATACGGACCGACGGCGAAGGTCCTTACAAAGCCACTGCATCCCTATACGATGGGCCTGGAAAACGCCTTTCCGCGGATGCCCAATGGTGACGGGGCCCGCCCGCCGCTGATCTCGATCCGGGGTGGACTACCCAACCTTTTGGACCCTCCGAAAGGCTGCCGGTTTGAGGCGCGCTGCCCTTTCGCAACGGAAAAATGCCGAAACGAAGATCCTGTCATCAAGATCGACGGCTCATCCCATGTGGCTGCCTGCCACTACACCACGCGGGCGCATGATTTCCGCAAGGATGCGGCCAAGGCGGAGACATGGAACTTGGCGGAGGAAGTCACGTGAGGGACGACAAAACCAACGAGGTCATTGTCGAAGCGGTTGACCTCAAGACGCATTTTTCGGCAAACTCCGGATTGCTTGATGCGATCTTGTCGGGGAACAAGAAAGCTGTTCGCGCGCTTGATGGCGTGAATATCTCCATTCGCGAAAAATCCGTTACCGGACTGGTGGGTGAAAGCGGCTGCGGCAAATCCACCTTTGGGATGACGCTAGTCCGGATGCACGAACCAACATCGGGTGAAATCAAGTTCGCCGGTGAGCCGGTGACCCATATCACCGGAGCAGACCTTAAGTCCTACCGGGGTCGGGCGCAGATCATCTTCCAGGATCCGTATTCATCCCTGAACCCGCGCCTTACCGTGGGCCAGTTGATTGAAGAGCCTTTGCTGATCCACAAGATCGGTACAGAGGCGGAGCGCGCCGACAAGATCGAACGCGCGCTTAGTCATGTACGGCTTCCCGCAAAGGAATACCTTCATCGGTTTCCGAGCGATCTTTCCGGCGGCCAGCGCCAGCGGGTCGCGATCGCGCGGGCACTGGTCATGGAACCTTCATTTATCGTGGCCGATGAACCCGTGTCGATGCTGGATGTGTCTGTTCAGGCAGGTGTTCTCGAACTTCTTGAAACCTTGTCGCGAGAGCTTGGCCTCGCGGTCCTCTATATCTCGCACGACATCGCGACGGTCGGATATATCTGCGACCGCGTTGGCGTGATGTACCTTGGAAAGGTGGTCGAGGAAGGCCCGACGCTGAGTCTCCTGAACGAACCCCTTCATCCCTATTCGGAGCGGCTTCTGGCGGCCATTCCCAAGGTTGATCCCGACGCCAAGCGCGAACGGGTTGAGATGACGGGTGAGGTGCCTTCGCCCCTGAATGTTCCACCGGGGTGCCGGTTTTCCACACGGTGTCCGCACGCGACAGACAAGTGCCGCACCGTGGAACCTGAACTGGTGGAAGTGAAACCCGATCACCGGGTGCGATGCCATCTGTATTAACCACCGGCTGCTGAGCGATCGCGCGCCAATCGCCTTAAAGATTTGGGAGAGGAATTTACACGTATGCCGAAGAAGAAGGTCATCATCACATGCGCCATCACGGGTGCTGTTCACACACCGACCATGTCGGATGCGCTGCCCCTGACACAGGACGATATTGCGACCCAAGCAATCGAAGCCCATAAGGCTGGGGCGGCCATTCTGCACCTTCATGCCAGGCGCGAAAAGGACGGTCACCCCTCCATCGACCCGGAAGACTTCTCGCGCTTCCTTCCCAGGATCAAGCAAGCCACGAATGCAGTCGTCAATATTTCGACCGGCGGCAGTCTGCACGCGACCATCACGGAGCGCATTGCGCCCGCCGTTCGGTATTCGCCTGAGATGTGTTCGCTGAATATGGGGTCGATCAACTTCTCCTTCCATCCGCTGGCGGCCCGGTATCCGAGTTACAAATACGACTGGGAGGAAGAGTATATCCGGGGTTCGGCAAGCAATATCTTCCGCAATACATTTGCAGATATCGAAGAAGCCGCCACGGCAATCGGCGGTGACGAGCATTCGGTCAAGTTCGAGCACGAATGCTATGACGTAGGGCACCTCTACAACCTCAAATTCTGCATGGACCAGGGTCTATTCGAGGCTCCGATTTTTCTGCAGTTCGTCTTGGGCATTCTTGGCGGGATTGGCCCAGATCTGGACAACCTGGTGTTCATGAAACGAACGGCGGATAGGCTGTTTGGCGAAAGTTACCACTGGTCGGTTCTGGGGGCTGGTAACGCGCAGATGAAGCTGGCGCCTGTCGCGGCCCAGCTTGGGGGCAATGTACGCGTCGGCCTTGAGGATTCCTTGTTTTTGGATCGTGGGAAGCTCGCGGGCTCTAATGCCGATCAAGTGCGCAAGGTGCGTCGTCTTCTGGAGGACCAAGGATTTGAAATTGCTACTTCTGAAGACGCGCGCGAAATGCTGGAGCTCAAAGGAGGGGATCGCGTTTCATTTTAGCCGCGCCATTCACGCGATGTTCGATGGGTTAGGTGCAGGACAAATAGGGAAGTATGGCTATGGCTCTCGGTCTTCGGCGATAGCCGCTTTACTTAACATAAGAACTCTAAAGCCCTGCCTGGGCCTAGATTGAATTGCATTGCGTTGCACTCCCTGACCAATGGCTACGCACACAATGTTGCGGTGACGTGCCCGTCGTCAAAACAACCATCATTGCAATGAGAGCCTTTATCCAACACCGAAAGGACGATCGCACCCTTTCTGTGGCGCGTTTCAACATGCGCATGGGCCGCGGATGCCTCTGAAAGCGGGTACACGGTGTCAATGATCGGCTGCACCTTCCCGTTGCGCACGAGTCCGGCGAGGTGTTCCAGGTCCTTTGGGGTGTTTGGGTTCACGGCCAGACGGACCTTGCGGTCGAAGAACGGATTCAAAAGTGCCGCTACAAACTCGCGCAGTCCGATATTGAGCGGAAGAAAGAAAGCTTCCCGGCGCAGCAGCTTGCGCGCTTGGCGAGGCGCTACAACCCCAACCGTATCGAGAATGACGTCGAAGCGGTCAACGATGTCTGAAAGCTTAGTCGTCTTATAGTTTAGTGTCACATCAGCCCCAAGAGAGCTGACGAGTGTCTGGCTGTCAGGACCGGAAAGTCCGGTGACATGGGCTCCGAGGGCTTTGGCGATTTGCACGGCATAAGTGCCAACACCGCCCGAGGCCCAAAGATCAGATTGCGCCGGTTGGCCTTCAGGTCTGCAAACTGTTCGAGAAATACCAGCGCAGCCAAGCCACCGAAGGGTAGGGCGGCCCCTCATCGAAGGAAAGGTGCTCGGGCATTTCCGCTACCGCAGCCGTTTCAGGCAACGCCAGATACTCTGCAGACGCGCCACCCTTAGAAGAGAACCCAAAGACCCGCTGGCCGGGAACGAAGCTCTTCACGTCCGCACCAATTGCCTAAACAACGCCCGCGAATTCGCTTCCGAGCCGGGTGTTGCGGGGGCGAAAGAGCCCAAAGATCAAGCGCGCCGGTAAGGCAGTGATACCCGGAAAGGCCGCGGCCCGGATGCGCCAATCGCTTGTGTTCACAGCGCTCTCGTGGACGCGGATCAGGACTTCATCTGGCGTCGGGGTAGGGCGTGGGACCTCTTCCACCCGAATAACATCGGGTGGACCATATCGCTCGTATGTGAGCGCTTTCATGGTGACTTGGGCCTGGGTCATGTCAGGCTTTGCGGTTTCAGAAGCGTTTGAGGTTTGGCGTCTGCTTTTTCCTGCTTCGAACGAACGAGATCAGCAAAGTGTTCTGACACATGCTTTGATCCATAACTTGTGCCGACCATGTTCATGCCAAGGGCTGACAGGAAGAACAGCGCAGGGCCGTGCACTGCCGACGGCGTGACATATGGCAGCACCTTGAGAGCACCACGCCGAAAGATGTCTGGCAGGTGCGTGATCTTTGCGGGTTTGCTGAGAGCTTTAAAGGCCGCCGCGGCGAGCTCGTTCTGGGTTAGCGTTTCAGGACCGCCAACCGGCACATAGTCACGGCCATCCCAGATCGCGCTCGCAATGACCTCTGCTAGGTCCGCGCCATCGATCGGGTTGAGTTCGAGATTGCCGGAGCCAAACAGAAAGACACGGCCGGATTCTGCCATGTTGAGAAAGTCGCCCATGTCCGAGAAGAAGCCCGAGGGAGCAATCACCGTTGACTTGATTGGAGAGGCGTGTAGGCGGTCGACAAAGGCCTGTTTCGCTGCGACCAGCGGAACCTCCTGCATCCTGTAGGCATTCAGCACGTGCACATAGGCGAAACGCTCGACCTTCGCGGCAAGCGCATCGGTGAGCAGATTGGCGTTGGCTTGATAGTCGACATCCCAATAAGAGAGGCCATCTCGCTGCCGTGTAATGCCAAGTGTTGAGATGACCAGATTGACACCATCCATCGCGCCGCAAAGTGTGAGAGGATTGGTGGCCTCACCTTCAAACAGCTCCGTGGCGTCGAGCCCAGATTTGCGCGCCGCGTCAGCATTTCGCACCAAGGCGCGCACGTGCCAACCCATGGACATGTATTGCTTTACGATATGGCGACCGAGGTATCCGGTGGCGCCTGCAACAAGAACGGTCGTGGTATTCATCTGTCTATTCCTTTCAAAATGTGTTGAGGGCTATGCGGCCTTGGTGCCGAGAGTGCGGACGTCCGAAAGCCATTGGCTGACGGTGCGTTTGCTGGGATGGCTCGCATCGGCAAATTGTGTGAATCGTGTCGGCTTGATTCCAATGAAGCTGAAGATCTGGCAGCGCAGCTGATTGAGGATTGCGTTGTGGTAGACGAACCGCAGCAACCAGCTTTTGGTGTCCGAGGTCAGGAGCACCCGCGCTGTTCGGCCGCTGAGCATAGGAGTTGGTAATCCGAAGCTCTTCTTGCGGGTATCGAACGTGCGTCCAGGAAGCAGCACCCGATCGAACAGACCTTTGAGTTTGGCTGGGATGCCGCCCCACCACATGGGTGTCGCGAGGACAACATGTTCGCTCCAGGCGAGATCTTCCAGAACCTGATCAAGGGCCGGTTCCAAGGGTTTGGTATGCTGGTAACCACCGTCGCCAAAATCACTATCGAAGGACAGGTCATGGAGATGTGTGATGCGGACTTCGTGACCGGCGCTTTGGGCAGCTTCGGCATAAGCAAGAGATAGACTGCGGGAGAGCGAGGTCTCACCAGGATGGCCGTTGAGGACATAGACGCGTTTGGGCATGGGACTTCTCCTTATGTCAGATGGGCTGGTCAGGATTGTGAGGGGGCGTAAGGTTCTTCCGGAACGGCGTGACCCATCACCATCTTGATGAAGAGGCAGGGGATGAACCATTCGAGACCTGCACCAAGGGGAAGCAGCGACGACGCCGCGATGAAAGCCAGCACCGTCAGCAATGTGGCCAGCGGTCTGCGGAGGTAAAGTGGGGTCGCCAGAACCTGCCAAACAGAAACCTGCAAAACTACATACCAGGCGACAGCATTACTCACCGATCCACCAAGCAGGGCCGCTGCGATGATTGGGTGTACATGGATGGCAGTGAACACCCGGACGTTCTTGGCGGCGCGAATGAAAGCACCTTCTCCGGGTTTGGCGGGTGTGTGGTAGAAGCGCTTGCAAGAGTTCAGCATGTTTGCGACTGCGCCGCCGCCTATGTCATAGGCAAAGAAGACCAAGACGGCCCATTGCCAGGCAGAGGTCGCCGGGACACCGCTCGTGTAGGAAAGCCAGGTGAGGAGGGCTGTGACAACTCCGGCACCGCCGTATCCCATCAAGCGTTCAGCAGCCGTCGCGCCGCTACCGACGAGCGGGTCAGTCGGACCAGAATAGTCCCATGCGATTTTGTTGGAACGGTTCGACGATTGTGTTTGGTCAAAGTAAGTCACGGTTTTCTCCGTAGATGACTGGACGTTCGGTCAAAAAACGTATGTTAAAAGCCGTGCATGCGTTTGGCCCATTGAAAGCCAATCAATGCACCTTTGAGTCGGGGCAGAATGTATAGGGAAAGGGCGACGGTAAGCGCGGAAAACAGTGTAGCCATCACAGTCGGATGCAGATCCCAGAGCATGTAGGCGGGGACCAGGAGTGGCACGAGCAGATGGCCGACGATTACAATCGTAAGGTAGGCCGGACCGTCATCTGCGCGCTGCGGAGTGAGGTCCAATCCGCAACTACCGCATGTTTTTGCGACCGACAGGTAGCCATTGAAGAGATGGCCTTGGCCGCATCTCGGACAGGTGCGTTTGAAGCCACGGATCATGGCCTGTTTGGTGTTTCTGTCAGCTACAAGTTCCATGCCGTTTCCTTGAATCGTTTATGACTGGCTGGTCGGTCATGTATATCTTTAATGACTGGACGTCCAGTCATAAATATGCCAGAACCGCGAAAACCGAAGTTGAGGTAGGAAAATGCCGAAGGTCGTAGACCGAGAAGAAATGCAGCACGGGATCCTCGATGCTGCCATGCAAGTGTATTCAAAGAAAGGGTACCATGCCGCTACGATTGCCGATGTCGCCGAGGCCGCAGGGTTAGGGAAGGGGACGCTCTATCTTTACTTCAAGAACAAAGAAGCCATCGCCATCTCGATGGTCGATCGGCACTTCAAAGGCATGGAGGACCGGTTCTTCGGGGAGAATATGCCGGAAACGCTCGATGCCTTCGCCAATAGCCTTTCTCAAACCATGAATATTCCGGATGACCATGCGAAGTTTATCCGTGTATTCTTTGAGGTCTTTGGCCCAAGTTTTGCGTCGGATGCGTTCAGCGCAAAGGTTGCGAGCTTCTTTGATCGATTGGGAGATCACTATACGGATCAAATCAAGTACCTGCAGGACGCGGGGCAGATTCGAAGTAATGCGGACGCTAAGAAGCTTGGCCGCGCGTTCGCTGGCCTGATCGACGGCATGATCTTGCACAAAGGTTTGTTCGGTATCTCAGCAGCGCGCCATTCAGCTATGCGAAAAGAGGCTGTCGATATGTTTGTACGTGGGCTGGTTGCCTAGGCTGCGAGCTTGCAGGCCAAGATCGGCGCCTTCCGTCAGTCGATCGCTGCCTTCCGGTATTGCTCACGTTCTGCGGCCATCGTCGAAGCCCATTCGGCTCGCAGTAGGTCCATCCGACGCGGTATCTTCTTCTCGAGCACTTCGCCCGAGACGATGCGCTCGGTCCGGAAATAGCGAAAGCCCTGACGCAGCTCGCACCAGGCCGCGATGATGCGCCCCGCGTCGCGATAGCCCAGTAGGATTGGCCAAAGGATGCGTTCCGTTACGGCGCCCGAGCCGTCCTGATACGTAACAGCAATCTGGAGGTGCGCTCGGATCGCTTGGCGAATACGCGCGGCAGATAAGGGCTCTTGTTGTGCTTCGACCGGTGCAACACTGGTCGCGGGCTCTACGAAGGAGGTTTGAAACCGGGAAGGACTGACGGTTTGGATCTTTGTCAGCAGTTTCTCGGCCGCGAGGGCCAATTCTGGCTCTCCTCGTGTGCGGACCCATTGAGCGCCCAGAATGGCTGCTTCGATTTCATCGGATGTCAGCATCAGGGGCGGCATGTGGAACCCCGCGTCCAGAATATAGCCCACACCAGCCTCGCCCTCGATCGGGACGCCCTGTGCCATAAGAGCGGCGATATCGCGGTAGATCGTGCGTTTGGTGACGCCAAGCTCCTCCCCGATGGATTGGCCGGAGATTGGCCCTCTCGCCCGCCGCAGGATTTCAATGATCTCGAATAGTCTGTCGCCGCGTCTCATGCTTGCCTCCTGTTGTGCAGCATAATTATGCTGACA
>JBCCYF010000135.1:0-12494 GCA_039190275.1 Pseudomonadota bacterium
AGAACAGCTTGGACAGCGAGATTAAAACCTGCAACATCGAACGCTGTGTGTTTGAAGGCGGGTATCACCAGGTCAAGGCAAGCTCCTGGGGCACAAGCGAGAAAGTCGCGCGCGGCAACTTCCTGATGGATCGCGTGCTTTGTATTGGGACCGCTAAGTCAGCGGGAGAGTGCGTTTATGTCTCTCACGCGGGCATGACGATCCGCAACCTTGTGCATTGGGTGCCGGGCATGCCACGCCGCGGGTCCATCAGCGCGAGCCCGGTTGTCGAGTTGAATTACCAAGGCCAGCGCACCGCCGGCTTGGAAGGAAATACCGTTGCCATCTACAACATCACCGGTCTGAACCAGCGCAGCGATGAGACGGAATATACAGGCTTCGTGGGTGACAGTCAGTACACATCACAGGTGGTCGAGAACAACCTGTTTGCCGCGCCAGGCATCGGCGTCACGTCGTCCCCTGCGATCTCCACGTCCTCAAGTTTTGCCGGCATCACGCCGCGCTACAAAGGCGTGCGCTATGGGTTTGAGTGGGCCGGCGTGCCGGTCGGGCAAACCAACAACGGTGCGAGCACCACGGTGGCCTACAATAACTTTCGCACGAACCTTGTGGGGGAAAACGCCAGCGGCAGTACAAACCAAAGCTACTGGCAGAACGTCGAGACGCAGGCGAGCAACCAAGGCTATACGCTGGATCACAAGATCAAGATTTCCGGTGTCATCTACAGCAGTCGCGAAGGCGATTTCGACGTCGCATTTGTCAGCGGTGGCGTGCGCCTGACAAACAACACCGGCGTGAACTGGCCCAACAGCGGCAGCCGCTTGTTGAAGCTGGACCGCTCGCCCGTGCTGCCGAACTTTATGGCAAACACCGCAAGCCCGTCGTCAGTGCCGCTTCTGCGCCCCGCGACAGTGCCATCAGGGGGCCAGAGTGGTCGCAGCACGCCCGAAGACTTTCTGTTTGTGGACAGGCAGGGCGTTAAGGCCGGTGGCGCGTTGCTGCGCTAGCATCGGCGGCAGGGTTTTCAACGACCGCACGGCCCGGAAACCCATGCAAAGAAAACCGCAGCGGCCTTCTGAGGAGGCCGTGCTGGCTTGAGTGTCGAGGGGACAGCGGGCGGAAAAACCTTTCCACCTGCGAAAAAAGGGGCGGCCTCGGTCGCCCTATTCGCATTTGCTTTTTACCTTTTTCTTTTCAGTGGTTTACGTGATCGGCAACAGATGGCCCAACTGCGCTTCTGTCACCTTGGCGCTGATTTCCGCATAGTTCTGGAGCGCAAGTTTCGGATCGGTCGGCAACACTTTCTTCAGACGCGTCGAGACGCTGGCATGCGGCAGGTCGAGAAAATCAAAGACCCGGTTCGCCGTCGTCTCTTGCTGGTCCTCATTTGAAAGATCGTCTTCATATCTCAACGCAAGATGGTTCAGGTCTTGCAAACAGGCCGCTTCGTATTCGGCAAGCTTGGCATTCCAGGTCAAGCGGCGCAGGAATTCTTCCGGATCGATCACGGCAGAGGTCGTGCTGTTTTTGGTGGTCGAGTGATAATACTGCGAGGCCTGCGCCCGGGTCAGCGACACGGTCTGGGCAAATGTATCGCGGCTCAGGTGGATCAGCTTGAAGCCGTCGTTCTGCAGCGTGGACAAAAACGCTTTCGGGTCCCGAAAATCCTGCACAAGAACCATCTGATAGGACAGAAGTTTGGCCCCATAGGCCTTCGAGGTGCTTTTTCTGGCCAGGGTGTTCAGAAACCGTCTTGGGTCCATCACCTTCTTGGCCAGCACTTCGCGGTCGCAGGTGACATTCGGATGGGCCCCTAAAAGATCCGTCAAAAGCGTGGTGCCGGAGCGCGCGCGGGCCATGATGAGGAACTTTGTCACGCCCGTGTTGCGAGGTTTGAGTGCTGCCGAGGCCGCGACCTTGGCTTCGACCAGATAGCCCTGCCAGGTCCGGGCATCAGGGTGCCGGCCTTGAACGGGGGCGAAATCACGGATGGTGTTGAGGACGTCACTCATGAAGGTCTTCTCGTCAATGGTTTAAAATACGTCTGGGATCTGAGTATGCCCGAGCAATGATCTTGGGTAAACGACTTCAGAACTGGCAATCGCGCCCTGTGACGAGGCGGCACGACAGGGGCGGCGGCAAAGGGCAACACGCGATCAAGGGGGCAGCGCGTCGGAGTGCCATTGCAAAGGCTGCGGCGTCCAAGGGCACGGGATCTGGGCAGGCATGGCCGCCCTCCGGGCGTGTCGCGGCGGAGCATTTTCAGATACCGCATAAGCCATTGATAATATGTCTATAAGCGTCGTTGGAGGCAGTTTGGCCCAAACACACCGGGGTGGAATCACAAAAGGGCTTGGGACCGTCAGAACCATAGATTTTCCCAGTGCAGACCCCCAAACCACCCCTTTGACGGCGAGTTCACACCGATCCGCGTTCCAAAACAGCACATCTGCGCGATATTCCCATCCGGACATCTTGGTTTGCGGGCCGTTCTCGGTTACTATTTGGCCTCATATTCCGTGTTCGAGTGAGGTCATTTTATGTCAACTTCCATCCTCCCCATTGATAGCGACCACCTGACAATCGATACCTCCGCCGCCAAAGCGCTTGGCGATCATTACGCCGAGCAGTATCAGTCGGGAAAACCCTATCATCACATTTGCATCGATAATTTCCTGCCGATGGACGTCATCGACCAGGTGCGCACTGATCTCAGCAGCCTGCCGGAGGCAGCCCGCAGCTTCAATGCCGCGGAAGAAAAGCTCAAGTCCCAGTACAATCCCGACCGTCTGCCCGATTACTCGCGGCATCTCTTTCAGGCCTTCAACTCCCGCGGTTTCGTGCTGTTCCTCGAGCAGATGACAGGGATCAAAGGGCTCATCCCCGACCCTTATTTCGTTGGCGCGGGGATCCATAAAACGCTGAACGGCGGCTATCTCAACATCCATGCTGATTTCAACGTGCACAAGCAAATGCGCGTGGAACGGCGGCTGAATGTCCTGATTTATGTCAACCCGGAATGGCGCCCGGAATGGGGCGGGTCTTTCGAGGTCTGGGATACGGATATGACCACCAAAATGGCAAGCTTTGCGCCGACCGAAAACCGCATGGTCTGCTTCTCAACCGGATCAGATACCTTCCACGGCAATCCCGAACCGGTCAATCATCCCGATGGTTTGCCGCGCCAGTCGATCGCGCTTTACTATTACACCGCAACCTGGGACGACAGCCGGGTCGAACATTCCACGATCTTCAAGCCACGCCCCGGCACGGCAGATGTCTCCGATATCCGGATGCGGCGACGGGACGCCGTAAAAGATGTCCTGCCACCGGCGATCTACCGGCGGGTGGCGCACAGGCTGCGCCGTATCGGTCTGTAGGTGACGCGTGGGTGGCCAGCGGCTGAGCTTGTGATCACTTATACTCGATAAGCGTCATACGGCGTTGGAAGAGACGGCTGGACCAATACCCAAGAATGCCAGCCGTTTCGGCACATTTGCCCAAAAGGATCATCGCCGCTCTGGCCGTGGGCATACCACGGCGGGTCATCCGCCAGATCTTCAGAGGCCACAGCAGCATCAGAACCAATGCCCACGGGGAGAGGAAGATCGCGCTTAGCACAACCGCGAGGGGCAGCGTCAGCCCCCAGAAGAGCGCGCTGGCCAGGTTGCGCACGCGGTAGCGTTCCGGGGTCTTGCCATAAAGCGCCACGCCTTCGGCATAGGCATGTCCGCCACGCCGGGCGCGCCGCCACCACTGCGAAAACCGTGTCATGGCGGCATCGTGACGGGTCATTTCCGCATCGAGACGGAAAATGCGCCAGCCTGCATGCCGCATCCGGTAGCATAACTCAGGCTCTTCCCCCGCAATCAGGCGCGGATCGTAGCCGCCCATTGCATCCAGGGCCGCCCGGCGCATCAGCGCATCTCCTCCGCAATCCAGCACCTCGCCCACAGCCCCGTCCCATTCGGCGTCAATCAGCCCGTTCCAGAACGTGGCCTCCGGATACCGTTCCCGCCGCCGCCCGCAGACGACGGCCACATCCGCGGCCTTGTCCAGAACCGCTGTGCCGGCCGCCAGCCATGCCGCATCCAATTCGCAATCGCCATCGATGAACTGCACGTAAGCTCCGTGCGGGTCGAGCTCTCGCAAACGCGCATATCCCGCGTTGCGCGCGCGGGCCGCGGTGAAAGGCTGTGTCATGTCGAGCAAAACCACCTCCACCCCGGCGGCCCTGGCATGGTCCACCGACTGATCGGTGGAGCCGGAATCCACATAGACCACGGTGTCGACCTGATCGGTCAGCGAGGCCAGGCAGGCCACCAGCCGTGCGCCCTCGTTGCGGCCGATGGCCACGACACTGACAAGGCTGGGATCTGGACCGGAGGGGTCAGTCATAAGCAGCCTGATCCTGCGGGGCCGGACGCAGCACGCGCGCCGGCACCCCGCCGACCACGGCACCGGCCGGAACGTCCCGGCGGACCACCGCATTGGCGCCCACAACCGCATCGTCACCCACGCTCAGGCGGCCGACAATCACGGCACCAGCGCCGATATCGACCCTGTCACCGATGGAGGGACGCCCCGTGAGATCCTTCAGCGATGCAATGCCGAAGGTCGTATTCTGCCGGATGATGACATCATCCCCGATCCGCTCGGCCACCAGGATCATACCGCCGAAATGCTCCAGTTTCACACGCCGCCCCACGATCACCGCAAATGGCAGGTCAATCCCTCCCATCCACTGGCTGAGCTTGTACATCACGCGGTAGACCACAGTCAGAGGCACCCTTACAAGCTTGAGCCGGACCCCCATGCGCCAGTTGCCAAACCGGTGCCAGAACAGCACCCAGAAGCCTTGTGAGAAAAAATCGCGCTCATGGGTCCGAAAATCCTCGCGGATCAGCGCCCAAAAGGGGATATCGGTCGGGTTGGTGTTCACAAATCCGCCGTCTGCCTCGGCAAAATGCCTGCGTTTGGCAAAGCGTTCCACATCGCTTGCGTAGATCGGATCTCGCCAGATCCCGGACAGCGGACCGATGACCAACCGGCCGTGATCGGCCAGAAAAGACAAAGGCAGTTTGGACGGTTTGCGCTGCAAGGCCGCGCTCACCTGCCCGATGGCCGCCGAGACCCAGACACCCATCGCCAGGGCCAGGGTGCCCAGCCAGGAGTAGCGTTTTGAAAAATACCGCCGCCAGGACCGGTAAAGATAGGCAGGCCGCCGCTGGCGTTTGGTCTCTCCGCTGCGCACGCCGGTGGACGCGCCTTCGTGATGGATCACATGCGCTTGCGGACAGTAGCGCACCTTGTGCCCCGCCTCCTGAAGCCGGTACATCAGGTCAACTTCCTCGTAGTAGAGAAAGAAAACCGGATCGAAAAACACCTGCTCCGCCATCGGTGCAAAGCGAAAAAGGACGGCCGCGCCGGCCACCCAGTCCACCTCTCCTGCAGGCGTTTCGGCCGGCAGAGCCTGTGGGGACACGCGCAAAAGCCGCAAGGCCGCTCCAAAATGCATAACACGGGCAATCTCGCGCCGGGCGGAGGGAAACCGGAAGGCGGCGGAGACCGGCGTGCCATCGGGCAGCACAATGCCGGATCCGGTGGCAGCCGCCTCGGGATGTGCCTCAAGATCGCGCGCCAGGATGTCGATCGCATCATTCTCCAGCCGTGCATCGGAATTGAGCAACAACACGTAATCGGGAGGTGTCGCGCGCTGCGCCAGCGCCTGCAGGACCAGATTGCAGCCGCGCCCGAACCCGTGGTTTTCGGTCTCGGCGTACAACGTGACCTGATCCTGCCAGCCGCGGGCATCGATCTGGTGCGCAAGCTCTGCGGCATCGTCTCCGGGCGAGCCATTGTCGACGAGATGTATCTCGACGCGGCGCGCCCCGTTGCGGCGCAGCATGACACTTTCCACCGCTTCCCAGGCGAGCCCGGCCGTCTGGTAGTTGACAATGATGACCGCAATGCTCATCGCGCCCGCCGTATCGCTGCGGCCCGCCCGGTCAACCGTGGCAATATGGCAAAACAGGCGGCATAGCGCGCCGCCAGCCGGCCAGGGTCACGCAGCATCCGCCAGAGCCACTCCGCCGAGAGCCGCCGGACCCAGACCGGCGCGCGCTTTTGTGTGCCTGCGATGAAGTCGAGCCCGGCGCCCACCGATAAAAACCCGCATTGCGGCAGCTGGCCTTGCGCATAGGCGGCAAACTGCTCCTGTCGGGGGGCTCCAAGGGCCAGAAACACGACCTGCGCACCGCTTTCGGCAAGGGCCGCAATGGCGCGGTCCGCCTCAGAGCCGGTGGGATCAAACCCCATGGGCGGCGCATGGCAGAGCACGATGCGCAGATGCTCATACTGCTGTTCAAGGGCGGTGGCGGCCTCTGCCAGGGAGGCCTCGGTGCCGCCGACAAGCGCCACGGACGCTCCGACGCGCGCCGCTGCCGCCACCACCGGGGCGACAAGTTCGGAGCCGGGGATCAGTTCCACATCCGCCTGTCCCGCCAGATGCGACAGCCAGACAATCGGATTGCCGTCGGCGGTCACATGGGTATGCGCGGCATAGGCCTCCAGGAAATCCGGGTGCAGCCTGAGCTTGACCACATGGTCGAGATTGAGTGTCGCAACGGAAAAGCCGCGCCCCTGGCGCATGGCCTCTTCAAGCTCCGACAGCAGGGTGCCGCGGTTGAGCGCGGTCACTGTGATGGGGCGGGCATCATCTGTGCGCAGGTTCCAATCCATCACGGGGGCGGCCTCTATCCGCTCTTGCCCGGTGCCTGCACACAAGGCGGCATCAACCCGGACCCGTCAAACGCTGATGCGCGTTCCGCTTCGATCTGTGCAACGGCACGGCGCTTTCCGTGCCACAGGGCGCTGCGCTGGTAGTGGACAATAAACCGGCGCAACTCCGGGTCATCCAACTGTCGCGCCCCCCGGAGCCAGGCTGAGAGATAGCCCTGCAGCATCACCAGACCGCCCAGAATATAAGGCCGCTCGACCATGCGAAACGCGCATGTTGCCAAGTAATACATAAAGTCCGAGCCCATGAAATACTGGCCCTGCCCATGCCTGCGCTTGCCCGTCCAGATCGACACCTGGCTGGACCCCATCGGTCGCAAATGCTCGAAGTTCAGATCCGGATCATCCCAACTGACCGCGATCCACCCCAACTGGCGTGCCTTGTGGCAATCAATGGCGTCCCACATCACCTCGCGCACAAACCCGCCGATCGCTTCAAAACAGGTGCGGCGGTAGAACTTTGTCATGCCCACCGACATCTCGTCCCCCCGGCGCTCAGAGACAAGCCCGGCCCCCTGCCGGACATAGGGTTTGCCTGACGCGGTGCCGATCCGGGGATTGTCCTCCATCCGCGTGATCAGCGTCTCGAAGTAACGGGGCGGCAGGTCCAGATCGAGATCGAGCTTGCACAGATAGGCGTAATCCTGCGCACCAAGGGTCGCGTAGCCTGCGTAAAAGGCCTCCACCACGCCGGGACCGACGGCGCGATGCCCCCGATCGGGCTTTTGCACAATGCGTATCCAGGAATGGCGGGCGGCATACTCGGCCAGAATCTGCGGTGTTGCATCCGTGGATCCGTCATCGACAATGACCCAGAGCGCAGGCTTCAAAGTCTGGGCCAGAACGCTGTCCAACGTGCGGCGCATGTAGTCCGCTTCATTCCGGCACGGCGAAATCAAAACATAGCTGCGAGGTGAAGGACCCTGTGTCACACTAAAACCTTATACAAATACAGACAGCGTACTTATGGCCGCTTTTACATGTAAACGGCTCTGTGCAAAAGCTATCGTAGCCCTCGGTGTCAAAAAAGTCCGAGCATGGTGCGGGCTTGCGGCGTCACCCAGAGCACGCCGATCAGCCCCAATATGGCAATCGTGAAGAAAAGTGCGTCCTGCTTGGGCATCCAGGACCCATAGGGGCGCACGAACCAGACCAGCAGCGGATAGGTCAGCAAACTTGACAAAAACATCGCATAAATTGCCCCAGTGACGCCAAATGTAGGAATTGTCAGGAACAAAAGCCCGGTGCGCACGCTGGCAAGGCTCAGCAACATCAGCGCATATCGTCCGGAATGACCGGCCGCCAGCATGACAACCTCGTAATTGCCCAGCAGGATGTTTGGGATCAGGGCCAGGGCGATCAGGGTGATCAGCGGACCGGCGGCGACATACCGCGCATCATAGGCCAAATCGACGAAGGCCGGGCCGATCAGCGCCAGAAAGAAAGCGCCGCTGAGCAACGTGCCAACCACCAGGAACCGGGCCCGCCCGAAATTCGCCCGGTTGACTGCGGAGGCCCCGGGCGGCCGTTTCACGTAAAGTGGCAGAAAAATCGTGCGCGCCACGCGATTCTTCAGCACAAATGGCAAAGAGGCCAGCCCGTAGGCGATATTGTAAAAGGCCAGCTGATCAAGCGGGATGAATTTGCCGAGGATCGCGCGGTCGGCCTGTGTCATCAAAAAGGTCGAAGATGTTGCGATAAATATAAACTTGCCGAAGGAAAACAGGGTCGCCGCGGCCGCCCGCTCGAACCGAAACCTGTTGGTATGCCCCGGCAAGGCCAGATGCGACAAGGCCGTGATAAAGACAGGCGCGACCAGCATGCCCCACGCCAGCGCCCATACGCTTTCCAGGATCAGGGCCAGAACGATCATCACCGCAATCCCCAGTCCCTGCCCGATCAACTCAAAGGCGGTCACACGCCCCAAAGTGAGATGCCGGTTGGCTGTCACCATTTTTGTGGACCGAAACCCGGTGATGACCAGGGAGAACCCAGCGAGCGGCAGAAGGTCTGCCAGAATAGGTTGCTCGTAAAACTGCGCAACAGGCTCTGCAAAAAGGCAAATGACGCCCCACAGCACGAATCCCCGCAGAATCTGGAAGATCCAGGCCGTATCGAGAAAGGCCGGATCGTCCCCGCGTTCGTTCTGGATGATCGCGCCTCTGGTCCCCATATCGGAAAACAGCCCAATACCCGTGATACAGACCTGAACCAGCGCCATGATGCCGAAGGCTTCCGGAAACAGAATGCGGGTCAGTACAAGATTGCCGGCCAGGCGCAGCGCATTTTGGCCAAACATACCCATACTTGTGAGAAAGGTGCTGCGTATGGATTTCATACGCAGACTGGCGCCCGTTAAAAACTCAGGTTTCTTCATGCCTGTTAAACAATCCTGCAACGCACCCTGCGGGCAGTATCAACCTTGGAACTAAGAAATTCCAGTAACGTTGAACGCGGGTTGTTGTCTTGCAGCCCAGACGGTGTGTCTGGGCTGCAAATTGGTCACATGCCGGCCGACATCAGCTCGTCTTCCGTCATATTGTCATGCATATGCCCTTCCGGGATCGGATCCGAATGGGCGGTCAGCGCATGCCACAGGATTTCGCTGGTCGCGCCGGCGAACTGTGACGTCGGTTGCTCCGCAAAGATCGCCCGATCCAGCAGGGTGTCCCCGGCATAGGTTTCCCCGCCGCGGGTCGTGATGTTCTGCTGACCATTGTAGACGGCATCTTTATAGACATCCCGCTCCCCCAGTTTGCGCGCCACATCATCCTCGATGTAGACGGCATGGGTTTCGTAGTAGATATCCCCGGTCAGCCGGTCGGTCATATAGATATCGCTCAGGAAGTAAGCGGACCCGTCATTGGTTGTCCAATACCCGTCTTCTTCGAGAATCGTGGCCACGTCGGATTTGAAGATATTGAACGTGTCCGTGCCGCCCGGAAACTCCGTTTCACCCAGACCATCTGTCTTGGTGCCGTCGATGTCCACCTCACCGCCTTTTTTGATGTTGCGCCCTTCTTCGTAGACGAGCGGTCCGTCCAGTTCCAGATCGATCTCCCGGGGCCGCAGATCGCGGGCATTCAGGATCGTATCGTAGCGTGGATCGTAGTTCGCGTAGTTGTTGTCCACGTCTCTGAACTGGGCATCGATGACAAAGTAGTTGTGATCATCGATCTGCCCCTGGCTGGCGCCGACAAACTTCTTGTTGAGGTCGATGCCTGTTTTAAACCCGGTGAAGGTTGAATCCTTGATCACGACCTCGGAAGTGTTGCTGCCGATCGTGAAACCGGTGTCTGGGTTGCTGAATTTTGTCGGCTCCTTCGCAACGACATCAAAATCCGTCAGCAGGTAGTGCGACGTATATTCAATCTCCGCCCCGTTTTGCACGCTCCATGCGGTGAAGTCATTAAGATGCGTCCAGACATCATGGCCCTGGTCGGGGTTGGCCTTGACCACGTGCAGGCCCTGGCGCGCCGCAAAGGTTTCGTTGCCATCAAACATCAGGATCGGCACATCGTCAGACCGGACGGCATCGTCGTAATGCAGGACCGAAGGATAGTGGAAGTTCGCGGCATCGCTTTCAAGCATGCCTTCGGTTGCTCCCCGGTGGAAGTAAACGAACCCGTTGTTCACACTGGCCGCAACATTGTCCGAGGATTCCACCATGCGCCCCTGGAACCAGAACCCGTCCCCGCCTTTGGCGGTGTCAAAGAGCGTGTCGCTCAGGCCGACCTGGTTCTTGGGGTTGCCCCAGCCACCGGTGGCCTGAATCGCGATGTTATCGTTCCAGGCGCCGGTTTCATTGCCGGTTTCGGCTACATAGCCTGCGCCCACGGTGTCGAAACTTGCGTTGTTTTCGAGCACAGCGTTGGAATCGTGATGGACATATCCCCAGCCTGGCGATCCCCAGACGGCGTTGCCCACCACAATGGCGGGATCGTCGATGTTGTCGACACCCGTGCGGTGCAGGTGCAGCGAATACCGTCCCTGCACGTTGGACTCCGAGGATATCCGGTTGAAATCATCAACCCCGCGCGATGTTTCGGTTTTGTCGGTACGGCCCAGTTCGTGGAACTCGGCGTAGCGCACATCGACATCGTCGGAATGCATGAACATCACATGCCCACGCTCATGGATCTCTGCTGTTTCCGCATCTTCGGTTTCGACAGAGACGTTGCGCGTGTAATTGGCCACGGAGGTTTTCAGGTCGTCACGTGGTGAATCGTGATCATATTCCAGCGGATCGTTGAAGAAGACGGTGTTGCCCTCGATAGAGGAGATGAAGCGCACCTCGTCTTCCGGCTCGTAAAGGCGCTTGCCCCCAATGGCGTTGTCCCACTTGTACCCGTCATACTTGGTGCCGGCGATGACGATCTTGTCGCCGACCTGCCAGCCTTCGGGCACTTCGCCAAAGGTCACGGAGGTATCGCCGGCCATGGGATCTTCGGTGACCTTGAGATGGGAATCCTTCGCAGCGCCGTGAATGCTGGCTGTCCCGTGAGAGATAATGCCCCGTGACAGCAGCATCGGGTCCCAGTCCACATCAATCGGGCCGTTGTTGGCCACGACCAGCTCGACCGAGACATTCGGGTCCACCGGATCTGCCTGTGTGCCGATCACCAGACACCCCGAGGGGCTGACCAGCATCGTGTCAAACACCATGCGGCTGTCAGCATCGGTGTCGAAATCGAGCGTCCCGTCCACACGCACGGTGAAGAGGCTTGCATCGCTGACACTGCCATATTCGATGTGTATGCCTTCGGGGATGAGCACCTTGGCGTTGTCTCCCGGCACAACCCCGTTGTGCCACGTGGACGGGTCAAACCAGTCTCCGTCAGAGATCGCGATATGCGTGGCCTCGTCCCGGGGCGCCAGATCCATGGCCGCCATATGCTCGGACATCTTGCTCATGTCGTCGTCGTGCACGTGTGCGTTCTCAGGTTGCGCACGGATCGCGGCCACATAGGCGTTTATCTGTGCCTGTGACGCCCCTGCACCGGGCGGCGTGATGGTGGGCTCGTGAGATCCATGCCCGTCATGGCCATCTTTCTGGGAGCACATGCAGACCGCATCGCCGGTTTTGGGGCACGGACCGGCGCTGCCGCCGGTTAGCGGCTTGTTGGCTGTCGCGTTCCCGTTTGATGCGCCATTGCCGCCGGTGTTCGATCCGCCACCGCCCGTATTCGATCCGTTGTCCGAGGCGCCGTTCGAGGATCCGAAAAACAGCGAGCGCAAATCGTTGTCATCCTCAGAGCCCGTGTTGGACCCGGAGTTCGATCCACTGTTCGATCCGTTGCCCGAGGACCCGTTCGAGGGGGACTGGAACCGGTCAAATATGCTGCCACCGTCATCATCATCGTTGGAGGTGTTGCGCGACCCGCCCGAGGATCCACCGGACGAACCGCCCGAAGATCCACCCGAGGCGCCGTTCGAGGAGGATCCGAAAAACAGCGAACGCATATCGTCATCCTCAGAGCCCGTGTTCGACCCGGAGTTCGATCCACTGTTCGATCCGGTGCCCGAGGACCCGTTCGAGGGAGACTGGAACCGGTCAAATATGCTGCCACCGTCATCATCATCGTTGGCGGTGTTGCGCGACCCGCCCGAGGAGCCGCCGGACGAACCGCCCGAAGATCCACCCGAGGCGCCGTTCGAGGAGGATCCGAAAAACAGCGAACGCATATCGTCATCCT
>JBCCYF010000136.1:0-11830 GCA_039190275.1 Pseudomonadota bacterium
AGCTCGGCCTCAACCTCTTCCGGCCCGACAGAGCCGCAACTGAAATGGATAAGAGAGCGGCGCGCGCGCAAGCTGGTCTTGTGGATTTCATTGGCAAGCAAGGCCTTGCCGGTTCCGTTCTCACCCGAAATCAGTACGTTCGTGTCCGTCTTTGCCACCAAGTCGATCTCAGCGCGCAACTGTTCCGTTGCGGGTGATTTGCCAATGATAGCGTGATGGGCACGCTCCGATTTGATCTCCTCTTGTAGATAGGCGTTCTCCTGCTCAAGCCTGTCGCGGAGCGCAGCAACCTCTTCCAGTGCGTCCTTGAGCTTGCGCTCATTCTCCTTTCGCTCGGTGATGTCGCGAAAGATCACCACGGCGCCTGCCAAGATCTGGTGATCGTAGATCGGGGTCGAGATGTACTCGACCCGGATGGGCTTGCCGTCCTTGCACCAAAAGAACTCGTCCTCGATGCGGTTCACCTGCTCAAAGCGGAAGGACTTGTAAATCGGGCAGTCGTGATGGTGGTAGAAATCGCCATTTGGATGGTGGTGATGGATGATGGAATGGATGTCTTTTCCGAGAAGGTCCTCAGCCGTCCAACCCAGCATCTCCTCTGCGGCGCGGTTCACGAAGGTCGCCTTGCCCTCGATGTTGAGCCCGTAGATGCCCTCACCTGCAGCGTTCAGGATCAGCTGGTTGCGACGTTCGAGATCAGCAAAGAAACCCTCCGCGCGTTTCCAGCCAGCGATGCCCGCGCGGTGCAGCTCGGCGGTTTCAGCGGCCTGAGCGCGCGCCTCGAGCAATTTCAGATCGAGGAGGATCAAGAGCAACTGGCTCGGACGGTTCGGCAAGGGGCGGGCGCGCATCTCGCACCGCAACCGTTTTTCGTCGGCACGGTCGATCTCAAGCCGCCGTGTCCAGGCCTCGCCATTCGTGAAGGTTTCATCAACGAAGACCAAAAAGTGATCGAATTGCTTTCCCAGGAAGGATGAGAACGGACGGAGCGGCTTTGCCTCGAGCCCAAGCAATCGGGAAGCGCGTTGATTGATCTCCAGGATTCGGTCGCTCTGCGTACAGAGGACGAGGGCGGCCGCCGGTAAGGCGGCAACAATAGAATCGGTTTCGATCAGCTCATCGGGCATGGGGCGATCATTAAACGCTTCGTAAGCCCGACAGTAACGAAATCTCGTAATTTACGAAAATTCGTAATCAAGGCCTTGAGCGCCATGCTCTTTCTGTCTGTTTTTATTTACTTTTTCCGGATGCACAAATGTGCGGCACCTGCTTTTTTTGGCATCCGGCCTCGCGCCACACTGTCGAAAAGCTCAGTCAAAAGAGCATTTCAGCGCCCGGTGGAGGGGCGTGTGGTTAGAGCCACCGGGCAATGAAACCGGTGACCGGGTAAGACACGAGAGGTAAGTCATGACGCACTTCAAAGACCCTTTTAATCCAAACATCAACGTCTGGAATGAGTGCGGCGAGGGCGCCGCTACTCCTGCAGATCCCTATGCGGGACTGCCCGCCGAAGACGCCAAGATCCTCAAAGTGCGCGCGAAGCAGTCACTGAACTCAGAAGTTGGCATGGCCCGCACGCTGGAAAGCGCGGTCATGCAGGGGCTCTTCAAAACCGATGTGGCCCGCCGCTCCTTCTTGCGCAGCGCCGGGGTGACGGGCGCGATTGCGGCTGTCTCAACGCTCTTCCCGCTATCTTCGCTGCAACTGATGGCTCAAGAGGCGATGAAGAACCTTGAGAAAACCAAACTCACACTTGGGTTTGTGCCCATAACCTGCGCCACGCCGATCATCGGCGGCCACGCCCTTGGATTTTATGAGCGCTACGGCCTCGATGTGGATATCGTGAAAACCGCCGGTTGGGCGGTGTCGCGCGACAAATGCCTGAACGGCGAGTACGATGGCTCTCACCTCCTGTTCCCGATGCCGATGGCGATGTCATTGGGCATAGGCTCGACGGCACAGCCATGGCGCGTGGTGTCGAATGTGAACACGAATGGCCAGGCGATTGTTTTGGCCAACAAGCATCTCGAAAACCAGGACCCGGCGAACTGGAAAGGGTTCACCTTCGCGGTGCCTTTCGAGTATTCGATGCACAACCTCCTGCTGCGCAACTATGTGGCCGATGCGGGGCTCGACCCCGACCGCGACATCCAGATCCGCGTTGTGCCGCCCCCGGAAATGGTTGCGAACCTCCGCTCCGAGAATGTTGATGGATATCTTGCGCCGGACCCGTTCTGCCAGCGCGCGGTCTATGATCAGGTGGGCTTCATCCACAAACTGACGCTGGATCTGTGGAAGCAACACCCCTGCTGCGTGTTCGGTCTGTCGCAGACATTCATCGACGAAAACCCGAACACCACCATGGCGCTTACAACGGCGATCCTCGAGGCTACAGCTTCGGCCGAAACGCCGGATGGTCGCGTGGCCTTTGCCGAGTCCATGGCGCCGGCCAACTACCTCAACCAGCCGGTTGAGATCCTGAAGCAGATCCTGACAGGCGTCTTCCCCGATGGGCAGGGCAACATCAAAGCCGTACCGGATCGGATCTCCTTCATGCCATTGCCAACCCAGACGATGGGAACCTGGGTGCTCTCGCAACTGCGCCGCTGGAACTACATCGACAGCGATACTGACTACGCGACCCTTGCGGAACAGCTGGTGCTGACCACAACGACGCGCGAAACGATGCAGGCTATGATGGCGGCGGATACGAGCCTCGTTTTCTCCGATGTAGACCAGGACGTTTACGCCCCGGTCGAGATCCAGGGGCAGGAGTTCGCACCAGCCGCGGCGCAGGACTTCATCAACGGCCAGCCCTTTAGCCGCACGATCTAACGCATCGACCGCCACTTGAGACCGGGGCGGAGATCTGCCCTGGTCACGGCACTCTCACTGGATAGGGCCTTCATGCTCCAAAATCTCGATATCCGCAGCGCCGTGCTGTCTTTGGTCATCCTCTTTGTGGCCCTCACAATCTGGCATTTCTCCACCTTCGTCCCCAATACCGGGCCGGTGGGGGTCGAATTGTCTCAGGAGCAGACGGATACGCTTACGGCCAAGAATATGGCAGCGGAGGATATCGAGCATTATGCGAGCCAGGGCGTGGCCTTCCCGCAGCTGGAACAGATCGCCGACCTCGGCCTATCGCGGGAGACGATCGACATGGCGGGTGGCATTCGTGCGCTCGGCATAAGTGTGCCGGACGAGAACTCTGCCCCCGCCCCGGGGTCTCTCTTCCCGTCTCCTGCGCAGATTGGCGTCGAACTCTGGGCCACCATCACCGATCCCTTTTATGTCGCTGGCACCAATGACATGGGGTACGGCATCCAAATGGGCTACTCGCTCTTGCGCGTGATTATCGGGTACGCGCTTGCGGCGGCGGTCGCGATCCCGCTCGGCTTCCTGATCGGCATGTCGCCGATCTTCTACCGCGCGCTCGATCCCTACATCCAGGTGCTGCGCCCGATCTCGCCGCTCGCATGGATGCCCATCGCGCTCTTCACCATTGGCGACAGCGAGCTCTCTTCGATCTTTGTGATCTTCATCTGCTCGCTCTGGCCCATGCTGTCCAACACGGCCTTTGGCGTGGCGAGTGTCCGGTCTGACTGGGTGAACGTGGCCAGAACGCATGAGCTCGGCGCGCTGAAGACGGCCTATACCGTGATCCTGCCGGCGGCCGCGCCCACGATCGTCACCGGTATGCGGATTTCCATCGGCATCGCATGGCTGGTGATCGTGGCGGCCGAGATGCTCGTGGGCGGCACCGGCATCGGCTACGTCGTCTGGAACGAATGGAACGGGCTGCGGCTCGACCGGATGATCGTGGCAATACTGCTCATCGGCATCGTCGGCATGCTGCTCGACGCCTTGTTCGGCCGGCTGCAGCGCGCCGTCACCTATACCGAATAGAAGGTTCATCAGATGTCAAAACCCTTCCTGAGCATCGAGCGCCTGACCCAGCAATTCCCCGACGGGGCGGGCGACACTTTGACGGTGTATGAGAACGCCACCTTCGGTGTGGAAAAGGGCGAGTTTGTCTGCATCCTCGGCCATTCCGGGTGCGGTAAGTCCACAATCATGAACGTCCTCGCCGGTCTGGCCGAGCCGACCACAGGCGTGGTGATAATGGATGGTACCGAGGTGTCGGGCCCCTCGCTGGATCGCGGCGTGGTGTTCCAGAACTACTCGCTGCTGCCATGGCTGTCGGCTTTGAAGAACGTGGTTTTCGGTGTGAAGGCACGATACCCGGCTTGGTCGAAAGCCAAAGTGGAAGAACACTCGAAAGAGTTCCTCGCAATGGTGGGGCTCGAGGGCGACGTGGTCTACCGCAAACCCAGCCAGCTTTCGGGCGGGATGCGGCAGCGCGTCTCAATCGCGCGGGCCTTCGCGAACCACCCAAAGCTCCTACTGCTGGATGAGCCCTTCGGTGCGTTGGATGCGCTCACCCGCGGCACCATCCAGGAAGAGCTTCTGAAGATCTGGGGCAAGACGGAGCAGACGGTCTTCATGATCACGCACGACATCGACGAGGCGATCCTTCTGGCCGACCGTATCCTCTTGATGACCAATGGGCCCTTCGCGCGCGTGGCTGAATCGGTCGAGATCACAATCCCGCGCCCCCGCAACCGCACCGAGATCGTGGAACACCCGAACTATTACGCCATCCGCAACCATCTTGTTCAGTTCCTCGGCCATCGCTCAAAGAACCTGGCGGGCCAGGAGAACTCGCGCGAGAACAACGCGCCTGAAACGGTGCGCATCGACAAGACCGAGGAGGTGGCAGAGGACGACGACACCTCACCGCACCTTCGCGCCGTGAATGACTGAGGTTTCCCGATGACGATCCAAGATCCACAACGCCCACCTCTGCCACCCTTCTCTTACGATGAGGCCGTCCAGAAGGTGCGCATGGCCGAGAATGCATGGAACACGCGCGATCCTGAAAAGGTGGCGGCGGCCTACACAGTGGATACACGCTGGCGCAACCGTGACGAGTTTCTGAACGGCCGCGACGAGGTGCGCGCCTTCCTGCAGCGCAAATGGGTGAAGGAAAACGGCTATCGCCTGATCAAGGAGATCTGGGCGCATGCGGGAAACCGTATCGCTGTGCGCTTCTGCTATGAATGGCACGACGAGACTGGCAAGTGGTTTCGCGCCCATGGTAACGAGAACTGGGAGTTCAGCGAAACAGGCCACATGGCCGTGCGCCACGCCTCGATCAACGACGTTCCCATTTCAGAGGCCGAGCGCAAGTTTCTCTGGCCACAAGGGCCGCGCCCCGACGATCACCCCGGATTGACAGAGCTTGGCCTCTAATCCAACACATCCAGAGGAGGAAACCCCATGAAAGATACCACCGAGGTGCCCAGCATGATGACCAAAGAAGATGTGACCATGATGATCCTGTCGGCTAAGAAGCAGGCTGGGCTGACATGGGAGGGCATCGCCGAGAAAATCGACATGTCGCCGGTCTGGACGCATTCCGCCTGCATGGGGATGAACGGCTTCCCCAAGGACAAAGCCGAGGCGCTGGTGACAGCGCTGGCCCTGCCACAGGAGGCCGCGAGCGCGCTCGCCGAGCCGCCCACCAAGGTCTGGGAGCAGACCGTGCCGACCGATCCCTGCATCTACCGCTTCTACGAGATCGTGGGCGTTTATGGCCCGACCCTGAAAGCGCTGATCGAAGAGAAGTTCGGCACCGGCATCATGTCAGCCATCGACTTCGATATGTCCGTGACAAAAGTTCCGAACGAGAAGGGTGACAGGGTGAAGATCGAAATGTCGGGCAAGTTCCTAAGCTACAACTCTTGGTGAGCCAAGGGTGCCGCTGGGTACCGTGATTGACAAGACGTCGTTGAATTTTTCGCAGCCGACGATCTTCGAAAACTATAAACAAGTTGGAGGAGCTAATTACCGACATCCGAGTTTTGCTGACTTATCTGCCGATTGAGATTTTGGCATCGAACAAACAGTTCGGGCTCACTGCCGACCTCGCAGGCGGCGCAGCATCAAGATCGCGAGTCCTCCCGGTGCCCGTCACACACGGCCCAAAGCCGCCCTTGAGCACCACATTCAGATGCCGCAGTTGAGCCCGCATTGCAGACATTCAAGTTGTCGAGATCGCAATTCCACAGGTCGCCAAAAGATCAGGCGGCCCCGAAGGGCCGCCTGCCTTGGTTTCAACATGCCTCACGCATGTCTTCAGCGATCGCTTTTGGCACCTCGCCATAGTGGTCGAGGACCATCGAGAAAGTGGCCCGACCGCGCGATATCGACCGCAACGTGCCGACATAGCCGAACATCGTGGCCAGTGGGACATGAGCGGCGATACTGTGCCCGGCCTTGCCGCTCTCCGAGCTGACGACGGTGCCGCGCCGTGCATTCAGGTCTCCGATTACCGCGCCGACAAAATCGTCGGGTGTGGTGATGTCGACCTTCATGCGTGGCTCAAGCAGCATAACGCCAGCTTCGGCAAACGCCTCAACCATGGCTTCGCGCGCGACCCGTTCGAACGCGGCGGCGGAACTGTCATTGGGGTGGAATGCCCCGTCGACCAGCGTGACCCTTGCGCCCGACATCGGCCATCCACGACCCGAGCCACCGGACATCGCCGCCCGCACCCCGGCTTCAATCGCCGGGATGTAGTCAGACGGAACTGCACCGCCGGTGATCTCATCGACGAAGACAATGTCTTCATCGGGTTCGACCACCAGCTTGACCCGCGCGAACTGTCCTGGCCCACCGGTTTGCTTGCGCAAGGTCCGGTCAACCACGGCCCGCTGCGTCAGCGCTTCGCGATAGGCGACGCGCGACTGCCCGAGCGTGGCAGTGACACCGTGGGTGTTTGCGATCTCCTCCAGAGTGATCTGAAGGTGCAACTCACCCATGCCCGCAACCAGTGTCTGGCCCGTTTCCGGGTCAGAGCCGACACGTAAGGACGGGTCCTCACGCGCCATAGCCGCAAGAGCCTGGCCGAGCTTCGACTGCGCAACCGCGTCCGACGCCTCGACCACGGCTTCGATCACCGGGTCGGGGCAGACCAGACCGTCGAGCACCAAAGGCGCCTTCGGATCGCTGAGGCTGTCGCCCGCGCGCACAGATTTGAGGCCCATGACCGCGATCACATCGCCCGCTTCCGCCGCCTAGAGATCAACGTGATCCTCGGCGTGCATCTTCAGGATGCGACCGATCCGCTCGCGTTCGCCAGTTGTGGCGTTAAGCACGGCCATGCCCTTTTCAATCCGGCCCGCATAGAGCCGCACAGTCGAAAGCGTGCCGTACCTGGTCACCCGGCTTTTCGCGACGATCCCCAAAAGCGGTTCGATCGCGGAAGCCTCGCGCGTCTCGGTTTCACCATCCGGCGTTGTGCCTTGCACCGGCGGGCGGTCCAAAGGCGACGGGCAATGGGCCGCGATTGCGTCCATCAAGGGTTGCACCCCGATGTTGCGATAGGCCGAGCCTGCCAGAACCGGCACGCCTGCGCCGGTGACACACGCTGACCGGATGAGCGCTGTCAGCATCTCTGCACCAATGTCACTGCCGTCCAGGTATCGGGCCAAAGCCTGATCGTCCTGATCGGCAACCAACTCAACCAGAGAAAGCCGCGCGCGGATGGCCGTGTCGCGCATCTCGGCGGGCACGTCCGTGACCGTTGGCTCGGCACCATCAGTCCAGATCGACGCCTGCATCCTGACCAGATCGACCACACCGCAGAACCCATCTTCGGCCCCAATCGGCAGGTGCAGCACCAAAGGCACCGCGCCCAACTGATCGCGGATTTGCGCGACACAGCCGTCGAAGTCAGCGCCAAGACTGTCCATCTTGTTGACGAAGGCCAAGCGCGGCGTGCGGTATCGATCCGCCTGACGCCAGACGGTTTCGGACTGAGGCTCAACACCTGAGACAGCCGAGAACACAGCGACAGCCCCATCGAGCACGCGCAAAGAGCGTTCGACTTCAATCGTGAAATCGACATGTCCCGGCGTGTCGATGATGGTGATGTCGCACCCCTGCCACTCCAATGCCGTGGCCGCCGCCGAGATGGTGATCCCGTGCGCCTGTTCTACCGCGCGGCTGTCCATTTCGGTGTTGCCGGTGTGAACATCGCCCATTTTATGGATGCGGCCTGCGTTGAACAGTATGCGTTCGGTCAGTGTTGTTTTGCCTGCATCGACATGCGCCATGATGCCGATATTGCGAATATGTTCCATGCGGCGGGTCATCTAGGACCCTCCTTTCCAATTGGGTACGCAGGGCGGCTGCGGTCAGGACAGCACACGTATACAACCAAGGCACCAACGAAATGGTGCGATTTCATGTCATGTTCGGGAAAGAGGGACAGGCCCTCGTGATGGAGACGCGCAAGAGTACCCCTGACGGATCGTCAGAGCGTCTCCCCTATCTGGCTATCTTCTTCCATCACGCGCCTCCTTTTGGCTGGGGCGCTGCTTATGCCAAGCGTCTGATTCGAGTCAACCGACGCGTCGCGTTTGTCGAACTTAGCGTTAAGAATGCAACGGCCCAAAGCTGCCGTTGACCACGTCAGCTAGATGCTGCGGTCGCAGCCTGCACTGCAGTCATTCGCTGCGGACGCAAAATTCGGGCTTGATCGAACTCACCCATCGCGGGACGAACCAACCAATCGGGAAGAAATCTGATGAGTCTGGTATTTGAAAGACGCCGCCATTGGAAATCCACGCCTGCAAGCAGCGGGCGGAAAGCGTTCTGCTGCTCGATGTGAGGCAAGGTGCATGCCACAAGTTCGTTGTCGGCTTTTCTAGGTCGCGACAATTAGAGACCGTGGCCTTCCCAGCGCTCAGTGATCGTAGGCTTAATCGTTTCCGGCGAGCTCATTGGCTGCCTGCTTGAACCATGCAAGAGTGCGTGCATGATGCGATGCGCCCCATCGGTCTATGAACTTTTGCGTGTGAAAATCTTCGCTGTTCGTTAGCGCTGCGATCCGCTCGTCAACATAGCTCGCTGTCAACGGGATGTCGCATATCACTGTGATGCAATGCTTCCAGTCTTCATATGTGGTTGGTACGACGGACATCTAGGCCTCCTCGTTTCGTCGGGCTGCGTCGCAGCAGAAGCTGTTTAAGGGCGGTGAGATGGGGAATTTCCACCAACATACCAAAGACAATGACGGCCAAAACAAGCGGCTGGTCAGGTATCGCGACCGCCGTCAGCGCCAGCATCAAAGGCGCGTTACGGGCGGCGAGCGTCATCGAGAGAAGGACGTGTTGCGGATGCGCCAAACGCGAAAATCGAGCGAGGCCAGCACCCAGATAAAGGTTTGCCGCAAAAAATAAGAACACCGCCGCGGCAATCGCTGCAAAGACATCCACGTTGGCCGTGATGGACGTGACATGCGCCCCGAAGATCTGGACTATGAGCGCCGCCAGGACGAGCGGGAGGAGTTGGCTGGTCAAAGATAGGAGCCGCTCGCATGTTTTGACCGGCAATATCCACGCCAAACCAACCCGAAGGGCCTGCGCACCAATGAGTGGTAACACGAACCACTGAACTAATATCCCTGGCATGGAGCCGAAATCGACCAAGCCAGTTGCTGGTGTAAAGAGCCATAGCCAAAGCGGAAACAGCGCGAGCTGGGTGATCAGGTTGATAGGGATGAGGGCCGCACCGAGTTCCGTGTCCCCACGCGCCATGCGCGTAAAACCGAGGAACCAATCGGTGCAGGGCGCCAGAAAGTAGATCATAAGCCCGGCAAATAGCAGAGGCTCTCCCGACAAAACCAAGCTCGCAATCGTGAAGCCTATCGTTGGGACAATCACGAAGTTTGCACACCACGCGATTGCTAAGAACCTCAAATTCCCAAACGCCCTGAAAACCGCTCCCAGGCGAAGCTCGAAGAAGAGCAGGCAGATCATGGTGAGCAGTGTCGCGTCCATGCCTCCTGCTAGGCTGCCACCAACACTTGGCGCGGCCAATCCCAGGCCAGATCCAATCAAAATTGCCAGGATAAAAAGCACTGCCGTGCCAAAGGCCGCTGGTCCGGCTTCTGGTTGATCAAGGCGCTCGGGCAACTCCGCAACGCTCATCGTCGCGCCTCCTCTTCATGGCTCTTCAGCACAGGCATTTGTCGTCGTCGCAGCATGTCAGATCGTCGAGGAACATGTTGTTGTCGTAGTAGATCTCGAGCGGCGTGGTATCGACGCCCATCCGCGCCGCGATGGCTCTGGCGACGACCGCGAAACGCTGGCGGAATTTGTAGATGAAGCAAAACAGATGCCCCTGATGCGATACCTCAGGCCCTACCAGGAAGAGCCCTGGCATCGCGGTGGACTCGTCTTGTGCTGTCAGGATCGGAACCCCATCGGTGTCATAGTCAAACCACTCGGACACACGCGCCGTTCCCGACCCAAACCCAGTCGCCAGGATCGGCGGCCCTTCCGACAGCCAGGAGCGTCCGTCACCTGACAGGATGTGGATGCCGTTCTCCGCCTGCTCCAAAGCGATGACATCGGCGTCTGGCAAAAGCATGATCGACAGGCATTGGCGGAACGTGCTGAGCCGTTGCTGCGTATAGGGCGACAAGCTGCGGCTGGGGTCCTTGTCTCCCTCAAGCCAAGGGGCACCGCGATCTAGCACGAATACGTTCTTGGCCCTTTGGGCTATGCCTATGGCAGCGTCGATGCCGCTCTCGTACCCACCTATGATGTAGACATCGGTTTCGGCGATGTCGCCCCAGCTTTGTATCGTCCCGTAGTGCCGCCCCAGTTCCGCCCCCGGTAGGCCAGCATGGGTAGGAGCGCCAAAATGGCCACATGCCCAAATGACGTAATCGGCGGTGAAGTCCCCTTCGCTGGTGTCGAGCGAAAACCCGTCATCTGTGGGCTCAATCGAGTGAACGTCGATGCCGCATTGCACATTGAGGCCAAAGGCATCGGCGGCGTACTCCAGATACTTTGCATAGGTCCGCCCATCGGGGTGCTCACTGCGAAGCGACCAACCCGGCGAACTGTCATAGCTGATCGAGTTCAGATCGGTGACGCCAAAGACATTGCCGGGAAAGGATGGCGTCAGAAGCCGCGTCTCGGCAGGCCAGTTCAGAAAGCTTTGACCAATACTGCCTCGTTCCAGCACCCAGACATCCGTAATGGCGAGGTCACGTAACACGCGCGCAACCCCAAGGCCCGCAGGTCCCGCGCCGATGATGGCGACGCGAAGATGCTCAGGAAAACCGATCCTATCATCGGCGATCATGGTGAGCTTTCGCCTTCTTCATGAGATCCAGCTCATCGTCTATGGGAGCCATGCGATTACGTTGTTCGGAGATGGCTGGGATGAAACATCCGGGCGGGAGCGGCGCAAAACATCGCGCAATGCTTTCAAGGCAGGACGCGCTTCACAAACCGACTTTAGTTGCCAGATGATATGTTACATTATAACAAGTTGTTCAAGTGTGGATTGCGTGGCTCTTGACGCGCCTTACAAGCGCCGCTGCCACAGCTTTTCTAGTCATACGCGACAGGGGCCGCCCCAACGCTAGGCAATTTGCTGCTGCGCTATGCGTCGTGACCCCGAATGGCCTAGAGAAAACCATCACTGCAGCAAAGCTCACATTTGAGTGCTTAGCTGCCCTTCGATAACTGCGCAGCATTTGTCGTTTTGGGCTTATTTTGTTGAAAAACTCGTGCTTGATCGAGGGCGGCGGCGCTGATTCAATTCTCTCAACGAGTGGGAGGCTCAGCCATGATGGGACAGAGACAGGATGCGCAGGCGGCACTGTTTTACGAGTTCTCGCTTGAAGAGCATGTGCCTGAAGACCATCTGCTGCGGTCGATTGATCGGTTTGTCGATCTGAGCA
>JBCCYF010000137.1:0-11722 GCA_039190275.1 Pseudomonadota bacterium
CCGCAGAATTGAAGAGAAGGCGCAAGCCCGGCGGGCCGAGGCGGAGGAGGCCGGATATGTGCCTCGGTCATCGACCGGCGCAGCCCGCAGACGGGGGATCTGGCTGGCGATTCTGTCGGTGCCGGTACTAGGCGGATTGCTGACCTTCGGTGCGGTGAGCGCTCCGGAAAAATTTGACCTTTCCTTCAACATTGCAGCGGATGCCGATACCGAAGACCTGCCTGAGGTCGTGAAGCCGGCATCCGCGACCCCCTCTGGTCCGGGCTCTGCTTTAAGCGCGCTCTTGGGCGGTGTGGGGGCGGTCCCCTTGCGCGGGCATCCGACACAGGCGTCCCCAAAGCGTGAAAGCCAAACCGGCCGTGTCTGGGCGTCGCCGACGGTCCTGAGCGATAGTCGTGCCGCGGTTGCGATCTCGGAGATCGTTGAAGGCTACGTCGCACCTGGCCCGGCGGATATGCTGGCGGAAGCCCGTCTCTTTGACAAAAGTCCGGTGTGTTGGTTCAAGTCGCCGGAACCGGGGCAAAAGGTCGTCAGCGTCAATCTGGAACAGGCGCTGCATCCGGCGCCGGTCACCGCATTTAACACCGTGGAGATGGTCGAGGCGGTGACCCGAACGGTCGAAAGAGTCACCCGCAAGAACGGACAAGAAACCGAATTGCATTTGGCTGCCGGTGATGTGCGGGTAGTGGATGTTTTCGTCACGGATAGCTCGGCGCCGATCTACCTGGTGCTGCAGTCGCTTGCCGCCAACATCATCTGGAACATCCACACGGCAGGGGATGCCACGGTTGCCCATGCGGCCCTGGTGGGTCCTGGAGTATCGGGGATAATCGTCGATTCAGACCAAACCAAGGTCGAGGCGATGGTCATCAGCGATTTTGTCGGCAGCCATCGGTTTGGCGCTGATGATACGATCCGCGATTGCATGATCCGGCCCTGGCGAAAGCCGCGCCCCGAGTGGCAGGCGTGGCAAAAGGCCGAGCGCGGCAACCAACTTATGACCAATCAGATCGAAAGCTATGCGAAGGGGTATGCCGCCTACGATGCTTGGTTCACGCGGGTATTCGGGACCTCGGCCGCTGCCGGGACCCTGTCGGCGCAAGGCGCGGCACATGTTTTGGTCGGCCCGATACCGGATACAAAGCTGTCCTACAGGCCCATCAGTGGGGCCGAGGCCCAGATCGTCCGTACGGATCATGTGATTCTAGGCGATGCGGACACCCGCCGGGCCGAGGCGCAGGCGCAACATCTGGAACTGCTTACACGTGCCGCAGGCGGGGACATTGCGATGCTGCGCCCGGCGGTGCAAAACCGGGGGGACACACAGTGAACGGCTGGCGCATCGCGATCTTTCTTGTCGGTCTGCTCTTTGCGACCCCTTTTATCCTGTTGAATTACTGGGGTTTTCAGGTCTCGGTCTGGTCACATCAGGTAGGCCAGTCCGCCGTGGCGAATGCGCCGCAGAACAGCGCCGGCATCGCTACGCTGTCGTTCGGCGATACCGCCGTAGCTGTGCAGCCGGCATCCGGCGACGCGAAGGCTTCGGCGGTGGATGTCCCGCCCATGCCGCGCTCGCCGATCGCGTGGTTGCAGGATCGCGGGGAGTTGCGGCGGATGTTCTCCTACACCGAGTTCAGCGCCGCACGGATGGTCACTGTGGACGTTCAAGTGCCGTTCCAGGCGGTGCTGAAGGCCGGTGAACGCGCACCCGATCCGCTGTTCAGGCCGCTCTATGTCGAGGCGCGCGCGCCATCCATTGCCCAGTCGTATTGCGCGGAACTGCTCGCCACCCTGGCCAGTGCCTGCCGGGTCCATCAAACATCCTCCACATATCGAAGCCGCGATGACGTGTATGCAGTCAACCTCGGCCTGTCCTATTTGCCGGCGTATGAACTGGGTGAACCTGCGTTCTCGGCAGGCGCCGACATGATCACTGCTCAGGTTGATCTCACCGAAGGCGACGGGGGGTCCAGGGCCCCGGGTTTTGATGCGGATCAACGGCGCGATCACATGGGTCGTGCAAAAGAGATCTGCGGTCAGATCCGTGCCGCCTACGGCAGTTGCGTGATCTCCCGGTTGTCCCTGAGCGCAGACGCGCCGCGGGGAGATCGCGCAACCCCGATGCGGGTCAGAGCATCTTTCAAGACCTATGCTCTGGAAACCGAGGAAGAGACCAGGAAGTTCCAGGAATTCGTCTCCGGACTGGTTGTGCAGAACCTGTAGGCGCGCTGGCTTCTGACGGCTATCTGCAGCCCGAGACTTGAAACCCGCACCATCGCCGGGCATGTGTTGAACATGCAAGGCGGAGGCGGCCTGTGGGGCTGAGTGCAAAGGAACAGGTTAGATACTGGGGCATCGCTGCTGCGGCGCTCCTGGCGTTTTTCTGGCTAATGGGGAACACGCTGCTACCCTTCATTGTTGGCGCGGCCATTGCCTATCTGCTCGACCCCGTCGCCGACTGGTTCGAAGCGCATGGGTTCACCCGCGTCGCGGCTACCGCCCTGATCACCCTGGCGGTGATCGTTTCCTTCGGAGTTCTGATCCTTGTGATCCAGCCGCTGATCTGGAGCCAGATCACAGTGTTGGGGGAGCGCGCGCCGAACTGGCCCGCCAGTATCCGGACCTTTATCGAAAACAACTACCCCGAGCTGTTTGATGAGAACTCTACTGTCCGCCGTGCGCTTGCCGGAATGGAGGATACGCTTAAGAACAGCGGCATTGCCATGGTCCAGGCGGTTCTGAGTTCGTCTCTTGCCGTGTTAGACTTTATCCTGGTGATCGTGCTCTCTCCGGTGATCGCCTTCTACCTGCTTATGGACTGGGATCGGCTTGTGGCCTGGATAGATGACCTGATCCCGCGTGAGCACGTGGCGGTGACACGCAAACTGGCGGTTCAAGTTGATGAGGTGCTGTCCGGGTTTGTCCGTGGGCAACTCACTGTCGCGGCCATGCTTGGCGGGTTTTATGCCCTTGCTCTGAGCGTGATCGGCCTTCCGTTTGGCATACTGATTGGCATTTTCGCTGGGTTGGTCAGCTTTATCCCCTTTGTCGGCTCGATCACCGGTGGCGTGTTGTCCATCGGTGTCGCGACATTCCACTTTTGGGGTGACTGGACCATGATCGCATTGGTTGCGGCAGTGTTTCTGACCGGTCAGGCGGTTGAGGGCAATGTGCTCACCCCCTATCTGGTGGGTGATAAAGTTAAATTGCACCCGGTATGGCTGATCTTCGCCCTGTCGGCATTTGGCGCCCTGATGGGGCTGGCCGGGATGCTGATTGCTGTCCCGCTGGCGGCGGTAGCGGGCGTTTTGGGGCGCTTTGGTGTCACACAGTACAAGGACGGGAGGCTGTACCAGGGGCCGGAGGCGACGCGATCCAAGGACGCGGCGGAGTAGGCATGAGCGGTCAGTTGCCCCTTGATCTGCGTCCCCGTCCGGCGTTGGATCGTGCTGCGTTCATGGTTTCAGCCTGCAATTCGGACGCGGTCGCGATGGTCGATGATCCGGCCCTGTGGCCCGGTGGCAAACTGGCGCTTGTTGGACCTGAAGGGACTGGTAAGACCCATTTGGCAGTGGCCTGGGCGGACCGGACCGGGGCAGTGATCACGTCGGCGCGCACCATCGACCTTGGGCGCCCACCGCCTGCATTTCAGGTGATCGAAGATGTTGACCGGATCGCCGGTGACCTGCAGGCGGAGGAGGCGGTGTTTCATCTGCACAACGGAGTGGTCAATCAGGGCGGAAAACTGTTGCTGACAGGGCGCAGCGCGCCGCAGAACTGGCCGCTGTTGTTGCCGGACCTCGCATCGCGTATGCGGGCAACGGCGCTGGCACGGCTGGACACACCGGACGAGGCCCTTTTGGGTGCGGTTATGGTTAAACTGCTTGCCGATCGTGGCGTCAAAGCTGCGCCCAGCCTGGTGCACTACGTGCTACCGCGGATCGAAAGAAGCATGCAGGCAGTGGAGCAGATGGTCGAGCGTCTGTGCGATGCCGGGTTTTCCGCAGACCGCAAGATTGGGCGAAAGTTGGCGATCGACCTGTTGGATGAGGGGTGACCGTCTGGACTTCCGTTGCGGATGTCATCAAACTGACGCTTCAACCCCCCATGACGGATCCCATGACCAAAGCTGACTTTCTTGTCGCGCCCTTGCCTGAACCGGTGTCGATCGACGGCATCGACGCCAGCTCTCCCAACCGGTTTTTCAATCGTGAACTCAGTTGGCTCGCGTTTAACTGGCGCGTGCTTGAAGAAGCGGACAATCCGGCGGTCCCGCTGTTGGAGCGGGTGCGGTTTTTGTCGATATCGGGGTCCAATCTGGACGAGTTTTACTCGGTCCGAGTGGCGGGATTGCGAGGTCAGGTGCGCGAGGGCGTCTCGGTCCCGTCGGCCGACGGCCTTACCCCCGCCGAGCAACTCGCGAGGATTGACCAAGGCGCGCGGAGGCTGATGCGGCATCAGACCCAATGCTGGAGCCGCCTTGCGAAGGAACTTGCAGAAACCGGCGTGATCATCGTCCCGCCCGTCGAGTTGACAGCGAATGACAAGATCATGCTCGACAAGATTTTCATGGGTCAGGTCTTTTCGATATTGACGCCGCTGGCGATAGATCCCGCACATCCGTTCCCATTTATTCAGAACACGGGCTTTGCCCTGGCGCTGCAACTCCGGCGTCGTTCCGACGGGCGGGTATTGGAGGCGCTGCTCCCCGTCCCGGCGCAGGTCCCCCGGTTCACAAAACTGGCGGCCGGCCCGAATGGGGAACAGCGCTACCTGCCTCTGGAAGATCTGCTGGGCGTGTTCCTTGACAAACTTTTCCCCGGATATGACGTGACTGGCCGCTGCGCCTTCCGTGTGCTGCGCGATAGCGACCTGGAAGTAGAGGAAGAGGCGGAAGATCTGGTGCGCGAGTTCGAAACAGCGCTCAAGCGCCGTCGACGTGGCGAGGTGATCCGCCTGAAGATCAGTGCCAATGCGCCTGCGGATCTGCGTCAGACCATCTGCGGCGAAATGGATGTCAGCCCGGACGAGGTGATCGAGGTCGATGGCCTGATCGGGATTGCCGCGCTCAGCGAACTTGTGGACAGCCCACGCTCGGATCTGCTGTGGCCACATTTCACGCCGCGCACGCCCGAGCGTGTACAGGACCATGACGGCGATATGTTCGCGGCGATCCGGCAGAAAGACATGCTGCTGCATCACCCCTACGAGACGTTCGACATGGTAATCCGGTTCCTCAATCAGGCCGCGCAGGATCCGGATGTGCTGGCGATCAAACAGACGCTCTATCGGACTTCAAGCCAGTCTCCTATCGTCAACGCGCTCTGCGAGGCGGCCGAGGCCGGCAAGTCGGTAACGGCACTGGTCGAGTTGAAGGCCCGGTTCGATGAGGCGGCAAATATTCGTCAAAGCCGAATGCTGGAACGCGCCGGGGCGCAGGTGGTTTACGGGTTCACCGACTGGAAGACACATGCCAAGATTTCGACGGTGGTCCGCCGCGAGGGGTCGGAACTGGTCACCTATACGCATTTCGGAACCGGCAACTACCATCCGATTACGGCGCGGTTCTATACCGACCTTTCGTTCTTTACCTGTGATGCCGCACTGGGGCGGGATGCCACCAAGGTGTTCAACTATGTTTCGGGCTATGTGAGACCCAATGACCTTGAGATGCTGGCGATCTCTCCGCATTCGCTGAAATCTACATTGATTGAGAACCTGGATGCCGAGGCGGCCCATGCACGGGCAGGGCGGCCGGCGGCAGTCTGGGCGAAGCTGAATTCGGTGATCGAGCCGGGGGTGATCGATGCCCTGTATGCCGCCAGTCAGGCCGGTGTGCGGATTGACTTGGTGGTGCGCGGTATTTGCGGCGTGCGCCCCGGCATCAAGGGGCTGAGCGAGAACATCCGGGTAAAGTCCATTGTTGGGCGGTTCCTTGAACACAGCCGGATTGCATGTTTCGGAAATGGTTCCGGTCTGCCGTCTGAAGAGGCCAAGGTATTCATATCCTCGGCCGACTGGATGGGCCGTAACCTCAACCGGCGGGTCGAGACCCTGGTGCCGATAACAAACCCTACGGTGCACGGGCAAATTGTGCGGCAGATCATGGCCGCCAATCTTGCGGATCGCGAACAGAGTTGGGTGCTGGGGCCGGATGGGAATTTTGAACGTGACAGTGCGCTGGACGAGGGGGAACGGTTCAATTGTCACCGGTACTTCATGGAGAATCCGTCACTATCCGGTCGCGGTCGTGCGGGCACGGACGATACGCCTGTACTGGTTCCACTGAATGGTAAAACTGCCCTCTCCGAACCGGATCTGTAGGTCATCGCAGGCTGGTACCCGCTACAGTTTTGACGGTGGCGGTCACTGCAGGCGCTATCCACTGAATTCAGCCGCGTGATTACTTGAGCCCAGATGAATTGACAGGCGGTCTTTGTTTCGTCATCGTCGCGGCGAAACAACGGAGCGGCACCGGTTGACCACTGCAATGGCCATCGAAAACGGTTTTGCTGCTGCGCCGGACGCGGTCTGGAGCAAGATCGACGGGGATGTTGTGCGTCGCGTCGGTGTTGTCGATGTCGGCTCGAACTCGGTCAGGTTGGTTGTGTTCGACGGGGTGGCGCGAAGCCCTGCCTATTTCTACAACGAAAAGATCCTTTGCGGCTTGGGTGTGGGACTTCAGGAAACCGGGCTTCTGAATCCCGATGGTCGCACCCGGGCGCTGGCGGCGATCCGCCGTTTTGCGGCGCTGGCCCGTGTAATGCAGGTGACCGTGTTGACCGGTGTGGCGACCGCTGCCGTGCGGGAGGCGGATGACGGGAAGGAATTCTGCCGTATCGTCGAGGCTGAGACCGGCCTGTCCCTGCATGTTGCCTCTGGAGACGAGGAGGCCGTGCTCGCAGCCAAAGGTGTGCTTTTGGGGTGGCCGCAGGCGACCGGTCTGGTGTGCGATATCGGCGGGGCCTCGATGGAATTGGCTCGGGTGAAGGGCGGCGAGATCGGCGCGCGCGGAACGTCGCCCCTGGGGCCGCTCCGGCTGGCGGATCTTGGGTCCGTAAAGGCAATGGAAAAATGGATATCCGACGAGATCGACCTGTTGACGGAAACGGTCGGACGGCAGGCGCCCCGCATCTATTTGGTCGGGGGGTCATGGAGGGCTATCGCGCGACTGGATATGGAGCGGACCGCCTATCCGCTCAAGGTTTTGCATGAGTATAGAATAGGGACAAAGCAGCTCGTCAAAACCTGTGACTGGCTGGCCGACGCCACGTTGGACGAGCTGAAAGATCTGACCGATACATCCGAGGCGCGACTTGAACTTGTCCCGCTTGCGGCGCGCGTGCTGCGTCGGCTGGTCAAGACGGTCCGCCCCGAGAGCCTTTCGGTTTCGTCCTATGGTCTGCGGGAGGGGCTGCTGTACGAGCGGATGCCCGGGAGTTTACGCGCGCGCGATCCCCTTTTGGAAGCGGCCCGGCACATGGAACAGTCTCGGGCAAGATTTCCTGGGTTCGGGGCGTCACTCTACACTTGGTTGATGCCGCTGTATCACGATGCCGAACTGGCAGAGCTGCGGCTGATCCGGGCGGCGTGTTACTTGCATGACATCACCTGGAGGGCGCACCCTGATTATCGGGCGGAGGTTTGTTTTGAGACCGTGACGCGGGCCAATCTTTCAGGCCTGGACCATATCGGGCGCGTGTTTTTGGGAACGGTGATCCTGAACCGTTACAAGAGCGGGCGTTCAGGACCTATGCCGGGGGTCCTGTCCTTGCTGCCCGAACCCGTGCTCCGTCGCGCCGAAACGTTGGGGCGCGCCATTCGTCTTGGCGCCATGCTCTCCGGTGCAGCGCCAGGGTCACTTGAAGACACGGAACTGACGGTCCGCAACGGCGCATTGCTGCTGACGCTGCGCGGCGATGCGCGGGCATTGCGTGGCGAAGCGGTAGAAAGGCGGCTGGGCGCCCTTGCGGGCCGGCTTGGACTAAAGGCCGAGGTCCGGTTGTCGGCACAATAGCACCGACCCGCCTGTTCATCACGGGCATATCGAGTTTAGTGGATGCAGAAGGTGCCACCCATCGGGTTAAGATCTTCGATCTCGGGCCGCATCAGAAGAGTCCGTGCACAGGCGAAACGACCTAGGTTGGCGCTGACGCAGCAGCGCGACGTAGGGGCCTAGAAGTTAGACCAATCCTCCTCGTCGGCGACCGCGAAACTCTCATCGCCGACAGCGGAAGCACTGCTGGTCTGCGCAAATGTCGGTGGTGCTCCGGGCGATCGCTGCTCGGCTTCCTGATCGAAGTAGCTCCGCATATCCTCTTCAGCGGCAAGTGTGTCGGTCGGAGCAGCGCTCACGTGCGCCGATGTGTCGGTCATTGCATCCGGCGCTGCGAAGGTTTCCGCATCTATCTGGAAGTGTTCGATTGCCTGTTTCATCTGCGCCGCTTGCGCAGTTAGCGCATTCGAACTCGAAAGGCTGCTGTCGGCAACTGATACGTTCTCTTGGGTATTCGTGTCCATTTGTGCCAGCGCCGAAGAGATTTCGGCGATACCGGATGCCTGCTCGCGGCTGGCGACGGTGATTTCCTGAACGGTCCGCGATGCTTCGTTGATCGCTTGCGTAATCTCGGCAAGAACACTTCCGGCGCGATTGACTTCGGTGACGCCGGTTTTGACCTGAGTACGACTGGTTTGAACGATGGCCGAAATGTTTTTGGCTGCATCCAGAGTTTTCCGGGCAAGTTCCCGCACTTCCTCGGCGACGACCGAAAAGCCGCGTCCGGCCTCGCCCGCACGGGCCGCTTCCACCGCTGCGTTCAATGCCAGCAGGTTGGTTTGCGACGCGATACTGTCGATCACCGCGATGGTTTCGGCAATTTGATCCGACCCGCCCTCAATCTCGCTCATCGCGCTGACAGCAGCCGAGATGACTTCCTGTCCGCCGTCGGCCTGGGATTGCGCTGTGGACGCAAGTTCGGATGCGCGATCCGCGTTGCCGGCGTTGGCCTTCACGTTTGCCGACATCTCTTCCATCGTCGCAGAGGTTTCCTCCAGCGAAGCGGCCTGGGACTCGGTGCGTTCAGCCAGGGTGCGGGAACCACTCGCGACCTGCTCGGCGGTTTCCCCCAAGGTGGATGCCGAATGCGTCAATTGGCCAACAAGCTGCCGGAGACCATCGATCGTTGTATTCACGTTGGTCTGCAAATCCCGCAGCGCGCCGGAGAATTCGCCGGTCATATTCGTGGTCAGATCACCGACTGCCAAAGCGTTCATGACCGATTGCAACTCGGATATACCACCGTCCACGGCCGTCATCATTTGGTTCAGCCCGCTCGCGAGATCCTGCAAAACCTCGTCCTCGAAAGTAGCGTTGACACGCACGCCGAAATCGCCGTTGCTTGCTTTGATCACTACATTTCCAAAGCTCTGGCGAAGGTCTTCCATCATTTGGACACGTGCCTCCTCGGCGCGGGTCCGCATGTCGGCCGCCTGTGCCTCGGTTTCACGGGCATCCTGCACAATCTGGCGGAATGCCTCAACGCTTGCAGCCATTGTGCCAAGCTCATCCTGACGGTTTGCGCCGGGTATCTCGGTGTCATAGTCGCCCTCCGACATCCCCACCATGCGCGCCTTTAGCGCGGAAACGGGTGCCGCAATTGACCGACCGATGTAGAGGCAGAGGAACGTCGTCAGCCCCAGAACAATCAGACTGGTTACAGTGATCTGCACGATCAGGTCATAAAGGGGTCCGAATGCCTCCGATGTCTCGATTTCTTCAACTAGAACGTACTGATGCCCAAAGAAATCAACGGGGACATTGGAGATCATAGAGCTTGTTCCCAAGATCCCAGTCAGCTTTTTTACCTCGTGTGAATCAGGGCCCAAGTCCGCAAGCTCAAAGTTCGCCCGCGTCACCAGGACATCATCCTCGGGTGTTGCATCGACATCGGTCCGAAGCAGTCTGTCGTCCTGCCCGATAAGATAGTTGAGTCGGTTTGAAGGCGGCAGGATCAGCTCGGGTTTGAACTGGATTGCCAGGATACCGGCGCTTTTCATGTTGCCGCTGAATGGATCCTCCACCTGCAGGCCGATCGCAATGAACCCGCTCAAACTGTCTCCGCCGGGTGCATGGGGCACGAAGTCTGTCGCGACGGGCACATGGGGTTCCGCCTCCATCGCAAGATTAAAAACCTTTGCCAGTCCGCTGCTGGCATATGTCCCGCTTTGCAGGTTCGTTCCGAAATCATCCGACTTTCTGAACGAGTAAACGACGTCACCTTCGGGGCTGATCATATAGATGTCGTGGTAGCCGCGCTGATCCATGAGCGCCTGAAACGTCGGATGCTCAATGGCATGCCTGCGGGAGTACTCGCCCGCCGTTTCCGAGTTGACCAGCGCAGACCGTTTGCCCTCGGGGTGCGGGTTGCTGAAGATAAACTGGTCGCGGACCGGGTCCGGCGCGTCACCGGCCTGCTCACGCTCGCGGTTTATCGCAAAGTTGAGGGATGCGATGACTTCATTGCGTTCAATTTGACGCCCAATGTAATCGAGGTCCCCCGTAATCTCGGCCTGCAGGTGTTCGATTGCGGACATGTTGATCAGCAATTCCGTGCGGATCTGATTCTCAAAGAGCTTCCGAATGCTGGCCTGGGTCCCGTACATCGCCACGACTGTGATACTGATCGCTGTCACTGTCGCGATCAGCATTCCCACGGCCGCGACCTTGGTGCTCAATGATCGATTGATGAATCCCATATCGAAACCCTTCTTCCGTGGCATGCGCGCTGACGCGCATCGCGCCCCTATACCGTGCCAGCCCTTAATCATGGATTACTGGGTCCCAAGGGGCTTGCTGCACGGGGTTCCAACGGCTTTAACGTCATGATGTGTGACGCGTGAAATTGGATTGGGGGCGATGCGGTTTACCGTAGCCATTGACGGGCCTGCCGCGGCTGGCAAGGGAACGATCGGTCGGGCCGTTGCCGCAGCATTTGGATTTGCGCATCTGGACACCGGCCTTTTGTATCGTGCCGTTGGTGTCAAGGTGATGGCGCGGGCGCGCGGCGTGATCGACCCGGTGATGGCCGAAGCATTTGCCGAGAGGCTGACAGAAGACGACCTGAACCGGAATGATCTGCGCACCGCGCTGGCATCACGGGCCGCGTCCCGGGTGGCGGCCCTTCCTCAAGTGCGCAACGCTCTGCTGGATTTTCAACGGAGATTTGCGCAACGCGAGGGCGGCGCCGTGCTTGACGGTCGCGACATCGGGACTGTGATCTGTCCCGATGCGGACGTCAAACTCTTCGTCACCGCGTCCGAGGAAACACGGGCCACCCGGCGGCACGCTGAGCTGCAAACCTCCGGCAAGGGTTCGACCCTTGACCAGGTGTTGAACGATCTGCGCACACGAGACGCCCGCGACAGCGAACGGGACACAGCGCCGATGGTACGTCCCGAAGATGCGCTCTTGCTCGACACGACTGAATTGTCTATAGACGCAGCCGTCGCCGAGGCCACGGCGGTGATACGAAAAAAGATTGGATAGGGTCGGGACTAAGCACTCCGGCCCTTCGTGTTTTTGCCCAAGGCCTCACGGACCAGCCACTGAAAGACCGGCGGAGCCAACCGCCCGGCCAGAAAACCGTAACGAAGGAAACGAAACCTATATGCCCGCTACCGCATCCATGGAAGACTTCGAAGCCCTCCTGAACGAGAGCTTTGA
>JBCCYF010000138.1:0-11674 GCA_039190275.1 Pseudomonadota bacterium
CACCCTGATGCAGACGCCGGTACGAACCATCGGCTACATCTTGCGCTGGCTTTGATCGCCTGTCGACGGGTCCCGATACAGCTTAACTTTCTGCTGAATGCGTGCTTGCGCACCGTCCCAACGGCAAACCGAAGCGATGGCAGTTATAGGCCGGGGCGGGCACGCCGCAGTATTGGTTCGCGCTTATGCCGTTCTCACTTTAACACCCCTTGGACCAAAGCGTTTCGCCGTTTGCGCGCGACTCAACAACACCATAACGCATTGAATGTTTCGAGTTCAGGCAACGCTACGTGATTCAGCGTCAGGGCGATGTACGTCCGCCGTCGCCTATCGCATAGGCCAGAATGTTCAACACCAAAACCGCCCTATAATTCAGGCGGTTACATCGGCGACCCAGGTGAAATGGTGGGTGATGAGAGACTCGAACTCCCGACATCTTCGGTGTAAACGAAGCGCTCTACCAACTGAGCTAATCACCCGATCCGTCCCCAATATCCGCAGAGTTCCGGAGACGCAAGCCTTGCCACTCACCCTCTCTTTGCATCCTTGCGATTCAATTGATCAAACGCAGCGTCCTGGGACCCGCAGAAGCGGCGCGCGCAGCGGGTGGACGTGACACCCACGGTTTTGAATGCGTTGAACATGCAACCAAAGCCGATCGAGGATGGGCGACGATCCGAGGTAGGATCGAAAAGGACATCGTTGAAGGTGACTTGAAGCCCGGCGAGCCGTTGCTGCTACCGCGACTGATACGTGTCGGGGCAGAGATCTGTAGGGTCGACACGGCGGACTTCCTCGTCCTTGGAACCCCCGCTGACGGCGGATCCGTTGGAAAAGCTCGAGACCGGCAGCGATCTGTATTCAGACCAAGGTGCGCTGGTGGTCATTTGGGCGCCGCTCGGACGGACGACGCGCACCGCATACTGGCGACCGAGTTGCTGAGCGGCGCGGAGTTTGTCCCCGAGCCGGTCGAACCCGCAGCAGACCCATCGCCTTACTGAGAAGCTTGCCGGATGTCGATTGGTTGCTTGGGGACCGTCGCTGTGACGCCGACCGCTTCCGAGACGCGTTGAAAGACAATGGGATACGTTCATGTATCCCGGGTCGAAAGCAACGCGGGAAAACCGTAAAACACAAATGGCGCCGCAACCGGTTGGAGATCATGTTTGGCAGGCTCAAGGTTCGGCTGCGCGTGGCGACCCGCTATGACGGATGCCCGAAGGTCTTCCTCTCAGCCATCGCACTCGCTGCAATCGTCATTTACTGGCTATGAGACCTGAGCCTAGCGCCTGTGGTGCGGACCGCAAACTACCGGATAATCAGGCGCGCATCCGAGTATGGCCCGGGTCATAGGGTGAGGGCGCAATGACTTGAGCCGCCATGGGCCTACCCAGGACGTCGACAGTCACATCCGTACCCGGTTCGCAGAAAACCGGATCCATGAAAGCATAGGCCAGGTTAAGCCCGGTTCTGTGGCCCCATTCGGCCGAGGTGACCGTGCCGACAATTTTGCCACCCAACCGTAGCGACGCGCCAGTGTGGGCGGGTGCATGGGCCGTCTGAATGGCAAGGGTCACCAGCCTGCGAGTCGGCCCGTCCCTCCGCCGTGTTAGCAAAGCCGCCTTGCCGATGAATTCGCCTTTGTCGAGTGCGACAAAGCGGTCGAGGCCGCTTTCAAACGGGTCGAACTCGGTCAGGATATCGGCTTTCCAGTGCAAAAAGCCTTTCTCAAGCCGCATCGAGTCAATCGCGCGTGATCCGAACAGCCTTAGACCATGGGCCTGGCCTGCATGACGTAAGGCATCATAGGCCGCCCGCAGGCTTTCGTTGGGGACGTGAAGCTCGTACGCAAGCTCGCCCGAGAAACTGACGCCAAGCACCGTGGCCGGCGCAATGCCAATGTGGGTTTCGCGCACGGATAGCCACGGAAACGCCTCGCGCGACCAGTCACCGCGCGCGACAGCAGACAGGACGGTGCGCGCCTTGGGCCCGGCGAGAACCAGCGTGGTCTGCGCATTGGTCAACGGACGGATGGCAACATCTTCTTCCCCAAGCAGATGTGACGTCAGCCAATCCATATCATGATATTCCGACGCTGCGGCCGAGCCGTACCAGACACGTTCCGGACCACGGTTTGACGCCGGAATGTTGGCGAGCGTCGCCTCGGCCTTTATCATTCCATGGTGGTTCAGCAAATACCCCAGCCCGACCCGACCGGGGCGCTTGGGTAGTGCGCCACAAACCAATCGGTTAAGGAAGTCGCGAACACCCGTACCCGTCAGTTCAAACCGGTTAAAACCGGAAACCTCCGCCAACCCAACGCCGGTCGCCACGGTGTTGACCTCGGCTGCCACCACCTGATGCACTTCGTTAAACCTAAAGCCGAGCGTCTCGGCAAAATCTGGTGTAGGCTTGATGTAGTCCACCCGTTCCCAGCCGTTCACAGTGCCAAAAGCCGCCCCCTCGGCTGCAAGAACGGGTGTCAGCGGCGTGGTCTTCATCGGCCGCCCGGCGGGTCGGTGTTCGTGGGGAAAGTGGAACCGGAATTCGTTCTGGTAGTCCTCGATGGCCTTTAACGCCGTCAGCTCGACGGTTGCATGGCCGGTAAACCGGCGCGGATCAATGCCCCAGGTGTCGTACTGCGCCTCGCCATGTACGATTTGCTGGGCCAGCAGCCAGCCGTGACCGCCCCCCTCGCCAAGGCCCGCGCGCAAACCAATGATACAAAAGGCGTTGCGCTTCCCCGGAACAGGGCCGACCAGCGGCGCACCGTCGATCGTATAGGTGATCGGGCCGTTCACGACCGCGCGGATTCCCGTTTCCATCAGAACGGGCATCCGCGCGAATGCACCGTCGAGCACGTCGGTCACCCGGTCCAAATCATCGGGGCACAGGTCATTCGAAAAATGTGGATCGATCCCGTCCATGCCCCAGGTGCGGCAATCCTGTTCGTAGAACCCCAGCAAAAGCCCGCCCTTTTCCTGCCGACTGTAGTAGTCGCTGATCGGGCACCGCAGTAGTGGGATCCGGCGTCCGGCCGTTGCGATGGCGGGGATATCCTCGGTCAGGAAATACTGATGCTCCATGGAGGCGACCGGATGGCTGATACCCATCATCGCCCCGATCTCGTTGCACCGGTATCCTCCCGCATTGACCACGATTTCGGCGCGCACATCCCCCTTTGATGTATGGACCGTCCAGCTGCTATCGGGGTGCTGCGTGAGCCGGGTTACCGGTGTGTGCCGGTTCACTTCCGCCCCGTCCAGACGGGCACGTCGGGCCAGCGCCTGACACAGTTGGGCCGGATCAATATGACCGTCTGTCGGATCCCAAAGCCCCCCGAGCAGGTTGTCTGTCGAGATCAACGGATGGCGCCGCGCACACTCCTGGGCATCAATCACCTCGAACTCCACCTTCATCCCGGCAGCCATGGACGCAAAATGGCGATACCCATCCATTTGCGCCTCGGTGTTGGCCAGACGGATGCCCCCGTCGCCATAGTTGTAGCCCACCGGGTATTCCGGATCGTCCCGCAGCTCTCTGTAGAGTGCAATTGAGTGACTCTTAAGCCCAACCATGGTCTGGGTCATACCGAAGTTCGTCACCTGGGCCGCAGAATGCCACGTTGTGCCGGAGGTCAGTTCGTCCCGCTCAATGAGCATGACGTCCGTCCAACCCTCTTGCGTCAGGTGGTAGAGCGTGGAGCACCCGGCGATGCCACCGCCGATCACCACAACTCTTGCCTGATCACGCATTGCCGCCTCGTCTGTTCCAAAGGACCATGGGTTGTTCCCATTTCAGGGCTCAGCTGCATGGGGTCAACGCAGATTCAACAGTTTTGGTATTTTTGGATCTGTTTTGGGATGTACCTGGAATTGCGGGCACCGCATACCGTCACCGGATGGGGCGTGGCCTCACCCATCAGGGCCAAGCACAACGAACGAGGTCGCAAGCCAAGGGTGACTTGCCGTGACCCGATTGGTTGCCAGACGCCGCAGGCTGTCGCGGACAAGCGCGGCGATGGCTTCCGATGTGCTCGGGTCGAATTCGTTGCGCGCCATCAGCAGGATCCGCCTCGCGAACGAAGCTCGGGGAAAGGGGCGCAGCGTTACCCGCGCCGCGTATCTCTGGGCTCGAATAAACCCCAACGGCGTGAGGACCGACCAGCCGTCCCCGTTCGCGACCACAGCCATGATCGACTGGACGCTGTCAAAGGAAAAACGATCCGCAAGGGCGATGCGATTGCGGGATAGGTGCGCATCAATTTGTTTTCCAATTAAATGGGACTGGTTGAACCGAAGGAACGGCACATCTTGGTCGCCCTGCATCAAGTCCGCTGTGCTGGCTGAACTCTCCCTCGGGGTTGCGATCACGAAGGGGTCGCGCAAAATCGGCTCTGCGCGGATTTCGGATGGGTGGTCCTGAACCTCTGCCGCAATGGCCAGATCAAGCCGCCCGTTGAGCAGGAGCCCCGGCGCCTCGTGGCTCAGGACATTGCTGATCGACAGCGCGGCGTTCGGCATGCGCCCCGCCAGAGCCACCGCCAGGTCCGGCGTGACGTTGCTTTCCAGATCTTCGACGATCCCGATACGCAGTGAGCGCATGCCAAGCAATCCACTAATGGCTGTTTCGCTTGTTGCGCGTCTTAGATGGTCCAGGCCGCTGGACAGGTGATGCAGGGCCTCCCGACCTGCGCGGGTCAGCACAGAGGGCCGCGACGATCTGTTGAGCAGTGTGACACCCAATGCCTCTTCCAGCCGTGCCACGTGATGCGAGACGGATGAAATCGACATCCCCATCTCGTGGGCGGCCTTCTGCATCGATCCGGACCGTGCGACATGTTCAAATGCCTCAAGAACCTGAAGCGATAGCTTTGGAAGCGGCATATGCCGAACCTCTGGAGTTCCACCAATCCCGGAACTGTCGTGGCCAGGCAGCCGCAAGTCAAACTGTTCCTTTGGCATACCATGCTGTTCCAAGACCGTGCCCACGGCTGAGGCTGTGGGTAAACTGTTCATGGCGGGGCGCTAAAGTACGGAAAGTCGGCGGCTCAACGTGAAAGCGCTATGCTTTGGCCGGCAAATCCCGCTTGACCACACCAAATGGAGTCGGGCCGCGCAAACACCTGTCGTGTCGATACTTGGATGGGGTTTCCAATCCCTTTGTGGCGGCTGTTTTGGTTCGCACCCGCCTGCGGACCGGGAATGCCGGAGGATGGACGCAGCGATATTAGATTGGTTCATCCGTGGGTCGGAACAATGGCAGACGGATCCGCAGGCGGGTGCGGCCATCCGGGGCGTCCGCTAGTTAAACGGATGCCCGCATTGCGTTTGACAGGTTTGCGACGATGACCATGCGATACGCCTTCACCGCGACAGGCAGGTTTATGGAAAACTCTACATCCAGTTCGCCAGGGGTTGAAAAATGCGATGCCGCGCAATGTATTTGGATCGTGGATCTCGCGAAGCTGTGGGACAGTTGTGCTTGGTTCATGGCCGGGAGAGGAAACTGGAATTCACCCGACTTATTCGGTCAAATTATTTGAAAATGCCAATAATATCGATATTATTGGAGTATGAACTTGGATCTCTTGCAACCCGGTGAAAGCCAGCCCCGTACCGACTCCTCTGCGACGCAGCGGACCTATCTGGCGTTGCGCAAGATGATTGTTGCAGGCGAGATCCCGCCCGGACAGAAGCTCAAGATCGAGGGATTGCGGGCACGGCTGCAAACCGGCGCATCGCCCATTCGAGAGGCGTTGAGCCTGCTGACGTCGGACAACCTGGTGGAACGCATTGACCAGCGCGGTTTTCGCGTGTCGCCAACCAGCCGAAAGAACTTCGATGAAATCCTGATGTTGCGGTGCGAACTGGAGGACATGGCATTGCGCATGAGCATCGCCAACCGCACCCAGGACTGGGAAGAGAAACTGGTTGTCAGCCACCACCGTATGGTCCGTGCACAGGGCGAGGGTAATGCAGCCTTTGAAGACCTGCACAAGGCGTTCCATCTGGCCCTGCTTGCGATGTGTGACAGCCCGATACTTATGAAGTTTTGCTCGCGTCTTTACGATCTGAACATTCGCTATCGGTATCTGGCGGGGCGCGCGCTGAGCTACAAAAAGCGTGACATCGCGAAAGAGCATCAAAGTATCATGGAGGCTGCGATTGCGGGAGACGCGGATACCGCATCGACAAACCTGCAGAACCACTATCGTGAAACGGGGGCGTTTCTGGTCGGTCTACTGGGCGTCGCCGAGATGACCTGAGCGGTGCTCCCTGACCAAGGTCAGATCAAAATCGACCCGCAGATAGGGGCCCTCTACCTGTCCTGAAAGGGCAAAACCGGGGGGGAAACTGCCTGCCGGCATGCGCTGATACGACATCACCAGATCCTCGCGGACGCCAAAGACCGTATCCTGATCCAGATAGGGGTCATCATCCGGAAACACCTCGGTCACCAGAGGGCGGAAGCCGTTTGCCTTGACGATGAAATGCAGGTGAGACGGGCGCCAGGGGTGGCGGCCGGTCGCTGTCAAAATGTCCCCGACGGGACCGTCGGTCGGCACCGTATACTCAACAGGTTTTACGCTGGTGAAGGCATACCGCCCGTCACCGCCGGTGGTCTGGATCCCGTGAAAGGAAAATGTGTCCTGGTCTTCATCCTGACTGGAGTACAGCCCGTTTGGTGCGGTCTGCCAAATGTCGACGGTTGCGTTCGCGATGGCGCCTCCATCCGTATCCTTGACGGTCCCTTCCACCACCAGAACCTCGCCCTCAAACCGGTCTTTGAGGTCGCCCCCGATTTCCAGTGGCGGCGCGCCCGAGATATGAAACGGTCCAAGCACGCTAGACGATGTTCCGCCCGGGTGTGTGTTGATCATATCGACCAGCGAGGACAGCCCCAGCACATCCGACAGCAACACAAACTCGTGCCGTTCCGCATCTGATATATCGCCCGCACGCTCAAGAAACTGGATGCCGGTTTCCCATTCCGCGTGGGTCAGTTTCACGTCTTTGGCGAAGGCATGCAGATGCGTGACAAGGCTGCCCAGAACCTCGCGCAGGCGCGGGTTGATATCGTCGCCCATATAGCTCTTGAATACATCGGTGATGTTGTCCTTGGTCACCTGTCGCACGGTGAACCTCCTTATCTCAGCAGGGCCAGGCTTAAACCCGGAAACTCGATCAACAGCATAAGGACCACCAGCATGACGGCTGCAAACGGTAGCGCGCCCAGGAAGACGTCTTTCAGTTTGATCCGGTCATCGTCGAGCGTGGCCTTGATCACGAAACAGGAAATTCCCAGCGGCGGTGTCAGGAGTCCAATTTCGGCACCGACCACGGTGATGATCCCAAACCAGACCAGGCTCATGCCCATCGGTTCGACCAAGGGCAGGAACAGCGGAACCACGATCAGGATGATCGATGCGGTATCGAGCAGGGTCCCCAGAAACAGCATCAGCGCGGTATAAAGGATCATTACGGTCCAGAAGCTTGCCTGACTGCCGGACAGAATGTCGGACAGTTCATTTGGCAAACCGGCCAGACCCAGCATCCGGCTGTAGATCGATGCGGCGGTGACCAGAAACAGGATCGTTGCGGTGATGTGGCCGGTTTCCAGCAGCGCCTCCCAAAATCCCCGCAGGGACATCTTACGCCGCGCTATGGCGATCACGAGACCGGCGAGCGCACCGGCCGCGCCCGCTTCGACCGGGGTGAGCCACCCGGTGTAGATCCCGCCGAGGACAATGGTGATCAGACCGATTGTGGGAAGTGTCTTTGAGGCAATGACCCCCCAGGGCAAGAGCTCGTACTCATCTGCAGGCCGACCACCGACGAACCCCGGCGTGAATCGTCCCATGATCCAGATGGCAGCGACATATGCCACCGCGAGCATCAGGCCGGGTATGACCCCGGCCAGGAACATCTCGCCCACCGATTGCTCGGCTACGAAGGAATAGATGATCAACATAGCGGAAGGCGGGATGATCATTCCCAGCACCGAAGACCCCGCGACGACACCGACGGCAAAGCGCGGGTTGTAACCATAGTGGAGCATTTGCGGGACCGAGACTTTTGAAAACACCGATGCCGAGGCGATCGACGATCCGGTGACGGCCGCAAAGGCGGCATTCGCACCGACCGTTGCCATGCCTATTCCACCTTTTACCCTCCGGAATCCAGAACTCATCACATCATATATGTCGGCGCCCAAGCCCGCCTTTGACACGATGAGCCCCATAAAGGTGAAAAGCGGCACGGTGGCGAACGTGTACTCCATGACGCTGTCGCCCACGGCAATCTTGAGCAAGTTCATCGCCAGGTCGAAGTTGTCCCGCATCAGCCATATGGAGACGAATGAGACGCCGATCAGCGCAACCGGGATGTAAACGCCGATGTAGATCAGAAAGATAATGGCAATCACGGATACGGAGCCAATTTCAATTGGGCTCATACGGGTTTATCCGATCCGGATCTTCCCAAAACCTTCAGGAAGAAAATCAAGGCGCATAGCGTAGCGCTACACAGGATGGTCAGTTTGATCGGCCACCAGGGTGCGGTGAAAATCCCCGGGACACCAAAAAAATCCCGCGTCTCCCACATGTCTAGAAACTCGGGAAAAATTGCGATAGCGATCAGTGCCATTATGATCGCCGAGCCGGTGTTGATCGCGCGGCGCAGAACGGCGGCCAGGTGCGGACGTTTGTCGCCGATGAGAAACAGCAGCCCGTCAGACCGTGTCAGCCGGTCCACCCGAATAACGTCGGGCAGCTGCAGAAACACGATCAGCACCATGCTGAACTGCACCACCTCATAGGCTCCGCGGAAGGGTTGATTGAACACACCACGCGCAACGATGTCGTAGTTCACGATGACCACGAGGGCGAGGACCACAAGGGTCCCCGCCACATTCGCGGTCATTGCGATGTATTTGGTCACACGCGTACAGCCCGCTACCAAACTGTGAACCAACGCTGGCATCCCGTTGCGCTCGGACTAACGCGGCTAGTTGCTGACGGCGGACCAGTCGCGTACGCCAGCGTGACCGGATGTCCTGAGTTTGGCGAGGTAGGCGTTCAGCATCTCGGTGCCAGCCCCACCGCTGCTGTCCAGTCCGCTCGCCCACTCGGCAGCGATATTTGGCATCGCCGCGGCCCAGGCAGCGCGATCTTCGGCAGTCATGTCCACGACTGTGCCGCCAGCTTCGACATAGGCGTCCCTGCTGGCCTCCGCGCGGTCCATTGCGATACCTGCAACATGGTCTCGGTAGGCAACGGCAACCTCCTGAAGGACGGATTTGACCTCATCCGGCAGACTATCCCAATAGTCCTTGTTGACGGTGATTGTCTTGGAGTTTACCGCACCAAGGTCCGCTTTGAGCATATGCGGCGCAACTTCAGCGATCTTAAAGGTCTTGGCGGCTTCCGGCCATAGCATGGCATGATCCACAAGACCGGTCTGCAGCATGTTGTAGAAATCCGTAAGACCGCCGCGTACACCGGCTGCTCCGTTGATCCCCTCAAGATACCGCAGGTTCATACCGGCACCGGCCACCTTCCCGCCTTCCAGATCCGAGAGCGATGTGATCGGGTTCTTTGAGAACACTTGATAGGTGTCCAGAACGACTCCGGTTGCCAGGTACACCTGGTTCTGCTTTTCGAACTCGTCCTGCATGGTGGGGAATTCTTTGGCGATTTCGTCCACCGCCTTAGCAACCGCCCGAGCGTCCGCAGCGACAAATGGCGTGACGGCGGAAATCGCCTGTGACGGCAGCTTTGATGAATGGAAAATCGTGGTCACGATGCCAATATCGCCCAGCCCCAATTTCACGCCGTCCAGCACGCCTTTGGGTTTGACAATCGCGCCACCATAGCTTTCCTGCCAGTCCATGACATAGTTGCCGTTTACCGCCAGCCGTTTGTCGACTTCCGGGATAAAGAAGTCAGTAAATTCTTTCACCCACAAGGCGCGGGCAGGATAGCCATCGATCACTACGGCTTTGATAGTTTCGGCGGCGTGAGACGGGGCAGCCGTCATGGCCGCAAGCAGTGCGCCCAGGGTCAGTCTTCTTGTCCAGTGTTTCATAGAATCCTCCCGTTAGTATTTTCAGGTGCGGTTCACACCTTTTCCCAAGTCATATTCAAACTGGTGCCTGCATTTGCGAAGAGTTTAGACAGCGGGCAATACCGGGCCACGTCTGCGGCGATGCGCTGCAGGTCCTCGATCGTGGTTGCGCCAACGCTGCGAACCGTGAGATCCAACGACTCGAACGGCACTTCGACTTCATTCGCCAGCGAGTGTCTTGTGCAATGCGCCTCGGACCTCAGTTGTACGGTGGTTTTCGTCCTTACTCCCATACCGCCTCACAACACCTCGCACACATCATCGAAGGAAAGGCGCGGCAGCTTTTGGAACAGCGCGGTCTCATCGGCATATCCGATGTTGCACAGAAAGTTGGACTTCCAGCCGTTGCCAGCAAAGAACTCTTCGTCGACCGCAGCGTTCGAAAAGCCTGACATGGCCCCGACATCCAGGCCCATGGCCCGTGCGGCGATCATCAGATAGGCGCCCTGTAGTGTGGAGTTGCGATAAGCGGTATCGGCGGCGAATTCGGGGTTGTTCGCAAACAGGGGTTTGCGATCGTCATGCGGAAACAGAACATCCAGCTGTGTCCAGTACTCAGGATCCCAGGCAACAATCGCCGTCACCGGCGCCCCCATCATCTTCGGGACATTCAGTGGTTTCATAGACTTTGCCAACCGGGCCTTCGCCTCGGCACTGCGCACGAACTTGAACCGCGCCGGGCAGGTGTTCATGCTGGTCGGTCCGTTGATGGTGATTTCATACAGCGTCCGCAACATGTCATCCGACACAGGCTTGTCCAGCCAGGCGTAGTGTGATCGTGCCCGGCGCAAGATCAGATCAATTGCATCGTCATCCAGCCGCGCCTTTCGGGCCCGCAAGGCGCGGACTGCATTCTGGGCCGCGGTTCTCAGTTCCTGGTTCATTCGGCCGCCCGGCGCGGGGCCATGTCCGCTTCATCCACAACGGGGTTCGAGCAGATACCGATCCCCTCTATCTCAATTTCGATCACCTCACCGGGTTTCAGCCAGCGCGGTTGGGGCTTTTTGGCGTGTCCGACCCCAGGCGGTGTGCCCAGCGCGATCAGCGTACCGGGTTCAAGCGTGGTGTATTCCGAGATAATCGATACCGCCCGCGCTGCGGACCAGATCATGTTCGATGTGTTAGAGCGCTGCAGGATCTCGTCGCCGACCCGGCTTTCAATTTTAAGACCCGCTGCCCCCTCGGGCAGAGCATCGGGGGTCACCACGACGGGGCCGATCGCGCCTGTGTTGTCGAAGTTCTTTCCCGGGGTCCACTGATGTGTCTTTCGTTGATAGTCCCGGACCGAGCCGTCGTTGAACACGGTGTATCCGAACACATGATCCAGCGCCGCGCTCTCGGGGATGTGCCGTCCGCCGGTCCCGATAATAACCATCAACTCGGCTTCGTAGTCCAGCTTCTCCGAGCATGTGGGGCGGACAAGCGGCGCGCCGGCTGCCATGACCGAGTTTGGCCCGCGCATGAACAGGGCCGGGTAGTCGGGAATGTCGTAGCCGCCTTCCTTTACGTGCTCAACATAGTTGAGCCCGAGGCAGATAATCGCCGCC
>JBCCYF010000139.1:0-11632 GCA_039190275.1 Pseudomonadota bacterium
AGGCGGCTTCGGCGGCCATTTTTTCGGCCTTGGCTTTCACATCCTCGATGCCACCGACCATGTAGAATGCCGCCTCCGGCAGATGGTCGTACTCACCCGCGACCACTGCCTTGAACGATGCGATAGTGTCGTCCAGGGGCACCTGCACGCCGGGCGATCCGGTGAAGACTTCAGCCACATCGAAAGGCTGGCTGAGGAAGCGCTGGATTTTCCGCGCGCGGGCCACGGTCAGCTTGTCGTCTTCGCTGAGTTCGTCCATGCCCAGAATTGCGATGATATCCTGCAGTGACTTATAGCGCTGCAGGATCCCCTGCACGTCGCGGGCCACGCCGTAGTGCTCGTCACCGACCACTTGCGGATCCAGGATACGGCTGTTGGAGTCCAGTGGATCCACCGCCGGATAAATCCCCAGCTCCGAGATTGCGCGGGACAAAACGGTTGTTGCATCCAGGTGCGCGAACGAGGTTGCCGGGGCGGGGTCGGTCAGATCGTCGGCAGGTACATAAATGGCCTGCACCGACGTGATGGACCCGGCCTTGGTCGAGGTTATGCGTTCCTGCATCGCACCCATATCGGTGGCCAGTGTGGGCTGATACCCCACGGCCGAGGGGATGCGTCCCAGCAGCGCCGAGACCTCGGAGCCCGCCTGAGTGAAGCGGAAGATGTTGTCGACGAAGAACAAAACATCGGTCCCGGACTGGTCGCGGAACTGCTCTGCCATGGTCAAACCGGACAGCGCGACGCGCGCCCGTGCACCCGGCGGTTCGTTCATCTGTCCATAGACCAGCGCCACTTTCGATTTGGTCAGATCCTCGGCGTTGATCACGCCGGATTCGATGAATTCGTAGTAGAGGTCGTTGCCTTCGCGGGTTCGCTCGCCCACACCGGCAAAGACCGAGTACCCCGAATGCACCTTGGCAATGTTGTTGATCAGTTCCTGAATCAAAACGGTCTTGCCGACGCCCGCGCCGCCAAACAGGCCGATCTTGCCGCCTTTGGAATAGGGCGCGAGCAGGTCGATGACCTTGATGCCGGTCACCAGGATTTCGGAACTTGTCGACTGCTCTGCAAACTCCGGCGCCGGGGCGTGGATCGGGCGCTGCTCCTGCGCGGTGACCGGCCCCTTCTCGTCCACCGGTTCCCCGACAACATTCATGATACGTCCCAGGGTCGCGTCGCCAACGGGTACGGTGATCGGGCCATCCGTGTCGGTAACCTCGGTCCCGCGCACCAACCCTTCGGTCGAGTCCATCGCGATGGTGCGCACGGTGTTCTCGCCCAGGTGCTGCGCCACTTCCAACACCAGGTTCGCGCCATTGTTGTCGGTGGTCAGCGCATTCAGAATCTCGGGCAGGTCATTGTCGAATTGAACGTCGACGACAGCGCCGATCACCTGCGTGATTTTGCCTTTTGCGTTAGCCATTCTTCGTGTCTCCGTCCCTTAGAGCGCTTCAGCGCCCGAGATAATCTCGATGAGTTCATTTGTAATCGCAGCCTGGCGCGACCGGTTAAACTGGATGGTCAGCCGGTCGATCATTTCGCCTGCGTTGCGTGTCGCATTGTCCATCGCGCTCATCCGGGCGCCCTGTTCCGAGGCTGCGTTTTCCAGAAGTGCCGTAAAAATCTGCGTGGCGATTGAGCGGGGCAGAAGATCCGCCAAGATCGCCTCTTCTTCCGGCTCGTAGTCGTACAGCGTCGCGCCAGCGTCGTCTTCCACATCCTCGAATTTCGCGGGGATGAGTTGGGTGGCCGTCGGTATCTGGCTGATCACCGATTTGAAGGTATTGAAATAGATCTTGCAGACATCGAACTCACCCGCGCCGAACCGTGCCAGAATGTCGGTCGCAATGGTAAGTGCGTTGGCATACCCGACGACCTTCACGTCGGTGAGGTCCACATGCTCGATCAGATGGTCGCCCATGTCACGGCGCAACTGCTCGCGCCCCTTCTTTCCAACGGTGATGATCTTGACTGTCTTGCCCTCGGCCATCAGGGCTTGCGCCTCAAGCCGGGCCAGCTTCACAATCGATGAGTTGAACCCGCCGCACAAGCCGCGTTCCGCCGTCGCCACGACCAGCAGATAGGTCTGGTCAGCGCCTGAACCGCTGAGCAATTTGGGCGCCGAGGGGCTGTCCGCAGCACCCTTGGCCAGGTTTGACAAAACCGCATTCATGCGCTCGGCATAGGGCCGCGCTGCTTCGGCGTTTTCTTCAGCGCGCCGAAGTTTCGCCGCCGCGACCATCTGCATCGCCTTGGTGATCTTGCGCGTGGACTTGACGCTCTCGATCCGGTTTTTCAGGTCCTTGAGGCTTGGCATGGGCCAGTCTCTCCTTCAGCGATCGGTTAGGCGAAGTCTTTGGCAAATGCGTCGATTGCGCCTTTCACGGCCCCCTCCAGATCACCCGATACCTTGCGGTCGTTGTTGGTGATGTCGTCCAGCAGGTCCTGATTGTTGCCGCGCACATGCGACAACAGCCCGCTTTCGAACCGGCCCACGTCACCGACCGCGATGTTGTCCAGATATCCCTTGGTTCCGGCATAGATCACCAGCACCTGCTCGGCATTGGTCAGCGGCGCGTATTGAGGCTGCTTGAGCAATTCCGTGAGGCGCGCGCCCCGGTTCAGCAAACGCTGGGTTGACGCGTCAAGGTCCGAACCGAACTGCGCAAATGCAGCCATCTCGCGATACTGTGCCAGTTCCAGTTTGATCGATCCGGCAACCGATTTCATCGCCTTGGTCTGGGCCGAGGAGCCAACCCGGCTTACCGACAGACCTGTGTTCACCGCGGGCCGGATGCCCTGATAAAACAGCTCGGTCTCCAGGAAGATCTGACCATCGGTGATCGAGATCACGTTGGTTGGAATAAAGGCCGACACATCGCCGCCCTGGGTCTCGATAATCGGCAGCGCCGTCAGCGATCCCGCACCATTGTCCTCGTTCAGCTTCGCTGACCGCTCCAACAGGCGCGAATGCAGGTAGAACACATCGCCCGGGTACGCTTCGCGGCCCGGCGGGCGGCGCAGCAACAGTGACATCTGACGATAGCTGACCGCCTGTTTGGTCAGATCGTCATAGATCGCAAGCGCGTGCATGCCATTGTCGCGGAAGAACTCGGCCATGGCCGTGGCCGAATAGGGCGCCAGATATTGCATCGGTGCCGGTTCCGAGGCCGTCGCCGCAACAACGATCGAATAGGCCATGGCGCCGGTCTCTTCCAGTTTCTTGACCAGCTGTGCCACGGTCGAACGCTTCTGACCCACCGCGACATAGACGCAGTACATCTTTTTGCTTTCGTCATCAGTCGCATTCACGGATTTCTGATTAAGCACCGCGTCCAGCGCGACGGCGGATTTACCGGTCTGGCGGTCGCCGATGATAAGTTCACGCTGGCCCCGGCCAATCGGTATGAGCGCATCGATCGACTTCAGTCCGGTTGCCATCGGCTCATGCACCGACTTGCGGGGGATAATGCCCGGCGCCTTGACGTCGGCCACGCGACGCTCGGCCGCCTCAATCGGCCCCTTGCCGTCGATCGGATTGCCAAGCGCGTCGACCACCCGCCCCAGAAGGGCCTTGCCGACCGGAACGTCAACGATCGAGTTCGTCCGTTTGACGGTATCGCCCTCTTTGATATCGCGGTCCGAGCCAAAGATCACCACTCCGACGTTGTCGATCTCAAGGTTCAGCGCCATGCCGCGGATACCGCCGGGAAATTCGACCATCTCACCAGCTTGGATATTGTCCAGCCCAAACACCCGGGCGATCCCATCGCCAACGCTCAGCACACGGCCAACTTCGGCAACCTCGGCTTCCTGGCCGAAATTCTTGATCTGGTCCTTCAGGATTGCGGAAATTTCCGCAGCTTGGATCGCCATGTTATCCGACCTCTTTCATCGCATTTTGCATTTTGTCGAGCTTGGCACGGATCGATGTATCGATCATGCGCGAGCCCACCTTTACCACAAGACCGCCAATGAGGCTTTCATCGACGGTCGTTTTGATCACAACATCTTTGCCCACCGCATCGCGAAGGGTGCTCGACAGTGCCGCGTTCTGCGTCTCTGTCAGGGGTTTGGCGGCCGTGACCTCGGCCGTGACCTCGCCCCGTTCGCGCGCGATCAACCCCTTCAACGCCTGGATCAGTTGCGGCAGTGCAAACAATCGTCGTTTGGTGGCCATAAGCGCGATGGTGTTCGAGACCAACCCGCCCAACCCCATCTTTTGCGCAACAGCACCTATCGCGGCGGCCTGGTCGGCGCGACTATATATCGGGGAGTTGATCAGCGCGGTCAGATCGTCGCTGTCGGTCAGCGCCGCATCCAGCGCGTCTAGATCCCGTTCCACCTCATCAATCTGCCCGGCGTCGCGCGCCAGGTCAAAAAGCGCCGTGGCATAGCGGCCGGATATGCCGGATGTGAAGGAAGCTGTGTCGGACACGTCCACCCCGTCGGTTGATTGACACCGTCGCCCGGGGAGCCCGGTCTTGGCGCTAGGCAGGGCCAGAACGCCCCAAGGAAATCGGCGCGGTGATAGCAGAGGGATTCTTTTCGCGCAAGCGAACACGACCCCGATCTGGCGTGCCCAACCGCATTAAACCAACACTGTCTCTTGAAACCGCCATGTTGTGCGACGCTTTGTACCTGCGTTGCACTGCACAGGGGCGCCGCATCCTACGAATCCGGGCCGATACTACGCACATTGCGTCCCGAGGCGGGCTCCGGCCGCGGTTGTGTGAGCCCCTCCAGAACCTCCAGCGGTCCGGGCACCCTCACGGGGCTCCCGCGCCGCGGCACGGCGTAGATTTGTTTGGTCGCTTCGACCAGCAACGCACCGGCCAGCATCTGCGCATCCAACTTGCGACCCAGCCCCTCCCAAACCCGATCGGTCCGGAGCCAAAAGCGCTTGTGGCTCGGCGGGGTGTAGAGTGCGGCGGTGTGTCGTTCCGGAACGAAGTTATGGTTCTGGAGCAGCGTTTCCACCTGCCCGGTACTATACGGGCGGCCAAAGCCAAACGGGGTTGCATCGCGTCGCGCCCAGATACCCGACCGGTTCGGGACAATGAACACCACCCGTCCGCCGGGCGCCAGCACGCGATACACCTCCTCCAGCAGGACATCCGCGCGGTCGCAGGTTTCAAGCCCATGTGCGACGATCAGCCGGTCCACCGTGCCCGCGGTGATCGGCCAGTTGGTCTCCTCCACCAGCACAGAGTGATTTGCCTCCCCCTGTGGCCAGGGCATCACGCCCTGTTGTCCCGGCATCAGGGGAATCACGCGACGCGCATCGCCCAAAAACGGACGCAAGAACGGTATTGCGAATCCGTAGCCTGCGACGGTCTGATGCGCCGTATCGGGCCAGAGGTCACGCAGGGCGGTCTGCAGAACACGCTGCGCCATCCGACCCAGTTTGGTCCGGTAGTAAAATGCCTTAAGCTCTACCACATCCTGATGCATCGCATGCCCAATCCGGAGCTACCAATGACCCTTGATATAGTAACTGTCCCATGCCGTTCCGACAACTATGCCTATCTTATCAAAGGTAACGGCCCCGAGGACATGGCCGTCGTGGATGCGCCGGAAGCAGGGCCCATCATTGCCGCACTTGACCATCATGGATGGCAACCTTCGGTGATCCTACTGACGCATCATCACAACGATCACACTGCGGCGACAGCGGAACTGGTGGACAAGTATGGTGCACAGACCGTGGGTCCACGGGCCGAGATGTCAAAAATGCCGCCCCTGGATCGGCCCGTTGCCGAGGGGGATACCGGCGGGGCGAGCGATTTTATCTGGGAGGTGATTGAGGTCCCCGGACACACTCTGGGCCACATCGCATTTCATTTCCCACGAGCCAAGGCGGTGTTCACGGCCGACAGCCTGATGTCCCTGGGCTGCGGCCGGGTGTTTGAAGGGACGCCCGAAATGATGTGGAACAGCCTGCAAAAACTGGTCGCATTGCCGGCGGAGACCAACGTGTATTCGGGCCATGAGTACACCTCGGCCAACGCGGCGTTTGCGATTACCGAAGACCCCGAGAACGCCGATCTGCAGGCCCGGATTGAACGAATCAAGCGCACCCTCGCCGCGGGGAAGCCCACCGTACCGGTCACCTTGGCGGAGGAACTGGCGACAAATCCCTTTCTGCGCGCGCATGATTCCGCGCAGTTCGCCGAAGTACGTGCCCGAAAAGACCGATTTTAGGGACCCCTTGCGTAGCGTTAGCAAAAACATAAATCTTATGGTGAGGCCTTGGGTGCACACTGTGCCAAGAACTTCGGCAAGCACAGGTCACCACCGGGGCAACTTGGAAAAACCGGCGTGTTCACGGAAAAACTCCTTGAAGCGCCCTCAAATTGGCCGAAATGATATTATAGCCTTCGGGCCACGGGTGGTCGGTATCCTCCGCGCCGCCTCAGAGACAAGGACGCAGATATGCCATCTTTCTCGAACTCCCTCGAAACGGCGATTCACAATGCGCTCGGTCTTGCCAATGAGCGGCGTCATGAATTGGCGACACTTGAACACTTGCTGCTTGCCCTTGTCGACGAGCCGGATGCCGCCAGGGTCATGAAGGCCTGCAGCGTTGATCTGGATGAGCTGCGCACCACCCTGACAAAGTTTTTGGATGAGGAACTCGATAGCCTCGTGTCCGAGATCGATGGGTCGGAGGCTGCGCCGACAACAGGGTTCCAGCGTGTGATCCAGCGCGCCGCAATCCATGTCCAAAGCTCCGGCCGGACGGAAGTCACCGGCGCAAATGTTCTGGTTGCAATATTCGCCGAACGTGAGAGCCACGCGGCCTATTTCCTGCAGGAGCAGGATATGACGCGCTATGACGCGGTAAACTACATCAGCCATGGCGTGGCCAAGGATCCCTCGTATGGCGAGAGTCGCCCCGTCACCGGGTCTGATGAAGCCGAGTCGTCCTCCGACACCAGCGGCTCTCAAAAGGATGGCGAGGATACTGCGCTGCAGAAGTACTGCGTCGATCTGAACGCGAAATCCGGAAAGGGTGATATTGACCCGCTGATCGGCCGCGATCATGAGGTTGAGCGGTGTATCCAGGTGCTTTGCCGCCGTCGCAAGAATAACCCTTTGCTTGTGGGCGACCCGGGTGTCGGCAAGACCGCCATAGCCGAAGGATTGGCGCATAAGATCGTCAATCACGAAGTGCCGAAAGTGTTGTCCGAGGCGACCATCTTCTCACTCGATATGGGCGCGCTGCTTGCAGGTACGCGGTATCGCGGTGACTTCGAAGAACGTCTCAAGGCCGTGATGAAGGAGCTTGAGGATCATCCCGATGCGGTGCTCTTCATTGATGAGATCCATACAGTCATCGGCGCCGGGGCAACCTCGGGCGGTGCGATGGACGCCTCAAATCTGCTCAAGCCTGCCCTCCAGGGCGGTAAATTGCGCTGCATGGGCTCGACCACCTACAAGGAGTTTCGACAGCACTTCGAGAAGGATCGGGCGCTGTCACGCCGGTTCCAGAAAATCGATGTAAACGAACCGTCGGTTGACGACGCGATCAAGATACTTCGGGGACTGAAGCCCTATTTCGAAGAGCATCACGATATCCGCTACACCAACGATGCCATCAAGTCCGCAGTGGACCTGTCGGCGCGCTACATCCACGACCGGAAGCTGCCGGACAAAGCCATCGATGTGATCGATGAGGCTGGCGCCGCCCAGATGCTGGTGCCCGAGTCGAAACGCCGCCGCACCATCGGGGCCAAGGATATAGAGGCTGTGGTGGCCAAGATCGCACGCATACCGGCCAAAAATGTCTCGAAAGACGATGCCGAGGTGCTGAAGGATCTTGAACGTAACCTCAAGCGTGTGGTGTTCGGTCAGGATGCGGCGATCGAAGCATTGTCCTCGGCCATCAAACTGGCCCGCGCCGGACTGCGCGAGCCCGAAAAGCCGATCGGCAATTACCTGTTTGCCGGTCCGACCGGTGTCGGGAAGACCGAAGTCGCCAAACAGTTGGCGCAGGTAATGGGGATCGAATTCACGCGCTTCGACATGTCCGAGTACATGGAGAAACACTCGGTCAGCCGCCTGATCGGTGCCCCCCCGGGCTATGTCGGCTTTGATCAGGGCGGCATGCTGACCGACGTTGTGGATCAGAATCCGCATTGCGTCTTGCTCCTCGACGAGATCGAGAAGGCGCATCCGGATGTCTACAACATCCTCCTGCAGGTCATGGACCATGGCAAACTGACCGATCACAACGGGCGCACAACCGATTTCCGGAACGTCGTGTTGATCATGACGTCGAACGCCGGGGCTGCCGATATGGCGAAAGAGGCGATGGGCTTTGGCCGCGATAGCCGCGAGGGCGAAGACCTGGCCGCCATCGAGAAGCAGTTTACGCCTGAGTTCAGGAACCGGTTGGATGCCGTTATCAGCTTTGGTGCGTTGCCGCGCAAAGTGATTCTGAAAGTCGTCGAGAAATTCGTTCTGCAACTGGAAGCACAGCTGATGGATCGAAACGTGACCATCGACCTGACGCCGGCGGCTGCCGAATGGCTCGCCGAAAAGGGCTATGACGAGAAAATGGGTGCGCGCCCTCTCGGCCGTGTGATTCAGGAGCATATTAAGAAGCCGCTTGCTGAGGAGCTTTTGTTCGGCAAACTTGCCAAGGGCGGCGTAGTCGCGGTGACTGTAAAGGACGACGAACTCGTTCTCGATATTCAGGAACCGGGCAAACCGCAATTGCCATCCCGCAAGCCGCCGCTTCTGACGGCCGAGTAACCCTGTCCGAAATCAAGAAGCCGGCGCATCCCGTGCGCCGGTTTCTTTTTTGGTTAGACCGGATCCGCTCTTAAAATTTGATACGGGCCATTATGCTGGCATAAGGGTAGACCCGGTAGCTGCGCGCATCCCGTATGGCTTGCTGTACGTCCGCATCCGCGTCCAGTGCCGCCTGAAGTACGGCACTGTTTCCCCGTGCGGTAAGCCTGATCCCGCCCGTGAGAATGGCGCCGATTTCTCCGCTTATGGATACGTTACGATCAATGAAAATGTCATATCCTGTGGTCAGCATCGGCGATACCCTGTTGCGAAAGCGCGCCGTGGCCTCCAGCCGTTCATCCCCATCAAAGGTGATGCCGTTGTACACAAAGCCACCGTCACTGGCATCCGCGACCGCTACCCCCTCAATATCCGAATAGAACACACCCGCTGAAAACCTCCAGCCGCTTTCATTGGGGTAATAGTCCGCCAGGACCGCCACGCCGCCAAGCCCGACATCAAACTCTGCATCGGTCCCCTCGAAACTGGTGTTTCCGGTCATCGAGAACCCACCCGCGACCACGCCGCGCAGGCGGAAATTTGGATGTAGCCAGATACCGCCCTCAGCTGCCGGACCGACGCTTGTTCCGCCGATTCCAAGCGTAACCCGGCCTGCGGGCTCTGCTGTCGCATGTATTGTTGTGGATATATAGGTCAATGTGCAAATGCAGAACAGAAACAGTTTGTAAATCATAACAACTCCGTGGATTAGGATTTGATGCTAGATACACAAGGGCTTCTACTACGCGCAAATACTATGATTTTTGTATTTTATATAACGGTGCTATATTATGTAATACATTCGTTAAATTTATGACCGTTTGGTGTTCATGATTTATTCATGATCTAAGATATGAGTATTGTTCGACAATTGAAGGTATTCGAGCGGAACGGCAAATTTCTAAGGCCCATAAGGGTGTTTTGGCGGGTGCCTTTGCCTTGTGGGCAGCGCGTCCAACCACTCAACCGATATGGCAAACCGTCAAGAATCCGGAAGGCGCGTTTGTGTGCATTGCTAAAGTTGTTTGCAGAATACGGCTTAATCGGTGACCCCGAATGCGCTGCGTATCGTTAGGCGGGGGCCGAACCGTATGGACCCGTAGCACTGACGGGACGTGACCCGGAGTTGGTTCGTCCCGGCGCATCTTGTAAAGCTCACTGCCGCGTCGCGTGGATCCGACAACATAAACCCTTCGGCCGGAACGAAGCAGTTGAGCGGCGGGTCGCAACTGTTATGGTACGATGCAGGGTTTGGCGGCGCGAGGGGCGCGGGCCGCCCGCAGTCAACCAATGACCATACTCCAAACCCCGCAGAGGTCCGATTATGAGAATTGAACGTCTGGATCACTTGAACATCCGCACGGGCCAACTTGGTGCGATGATCGCCTGGTACAGGGATATTCTCGGCCTGCGGGAAGGTCCAAGACCCGATTTCGGGTTTGCAGGTGCGTGGATGTACGCTGGGAATGTCGCGGTTGTCCATCTGGTTGAGACCCCGCCGCCGAAAGATCCCGGTGTTGACTTAAAACTGGAGCACGGGGCCTTCCGTGCCAACGGTTTCGCCATGCTCATGGATCGCCTTAAGCGGACGCAGGAACGGTCCGAGGTTTCGGCGGTTCCCGGGTTACCGATTGTGCAGGTCAACCTTTGGGATCCGGATGGAAACCACCTGCACATTGACTTCGATGCCGAAGATGCCGCCCCGCACTGGCCCTAGCCCGCCTTGCTCCGCCCGTTTGGTCAAAAGCGCCGCAGCCTCGCGACATGCCCCGTTGATACCAGACATTCCGTATCGGCGCGTGCCGCGTGCCTCTTGACTGCCATCTGCTCCGGGATAGCGTAGCATCGGTCCGTTCGGTGACCTGCCCGCTGGCGCGGCACGCGCAACCCGCGCACCCCTGCCTGACGGGCGCCAGCCGCCCGATCCCAGGTGGGATCGGGCTTATAGACTTGGCCCGATCAGGGCCCCAATCAGGTCCCTTGCGGGCCATAGCGCGAAGGGGATCAATATGCCCGCACCCGGCGAGAATCTTAAAGTGAACGGTGACCGTTTGTGGGACAGCCTGATGGACATGGCCAAGATCGGTCCCGGCGTTGCCGGTGGCAACAATCGCCAAACCCTCACCGATGCCGATGCCGAAGGGCGCGCGTTGTTCCAATCCTGGGCGGAGGCTGCCGGCTGCACCATGGGTCTTGACCAACTGGGCAATATGTTTGCCCGGCGCGAGGGCAGTGATCCGGACGCGCTTCCGGTTTATGTCGGCTCGCATCTGGATACCCAGCCCACCGGCGGAAAATACGATGGTGTTCTGGGTGTCTTGGGCGGGCTCGAGATTCTCCGATCGCTGAATGATCTGGGCATAACGACGAAACACCCGATTGTCGTGACCAACTTCACCAACGAGGAAGGGACCCGTTTTGCACCCGCGATGCTTGCCTCGGGCGTCTTTGCGGGGATCCACAGCCAGGACTGGGCCGAGAGGCGCGAGGATGCCGAGGGCAAGACCTTCGGTGCGGAACTGGATAGGATCGGCTGGCGCGGCGCCGAAGAAGTCGGTGCCCGTAAAATGCACGCGTTCTTTGAGTTGCATATTGAACAGGGGCCGATCCTGGAAGCCGAGGGGAAGGAAATAGGCGTCGTAACCCATGGTCAGGGGCTAAGCTGGACACAAGTAACCATCGGTGGCAAGGAAAGCCATACAGGCTCGACCCCAATGCCAATGCGTAAGAACGCCGGTCTCGGCATGGCGCGGGTCCTTAACCTGGTGGATGAGATTGCTTGGTCGCATGCACCCGATGCGGTGGGTGCCGCGGGCCACATTGATGTCCATCC